>NZ_JBITIH010000021.1:0-139779 GCF_044458865.1 Micromonospora sp. NPDC050417 | reverse complement strand
TGTGGAAAAAATGTCCCGACAACAAAAAGTTGCCAAAGGAATCCAAACCAACCAACCAATCCCCAAAGAGAAAGGCAAGCCGGCCCGGGAAAAAATCATAATTGGCACTGGCTTATCAAGCACCCTGTTGAGTTCTCAAAGAACAACCACACACCGAATAACCGTCCTCGCTTTGAGAACCGCCCTCGGGGCAACTCGTCCAACTTACCGGCTCGGCCTGGCGTTGTCAAGTCCGTATCTTGGACTTTCTTCGATTCGACCGAATTTCCCCGCGCTCGCGCCCACCGTCTCCGGTGGTCACTTCAGTTCGAGGGAGGCTCACAGACCGGCCGATTATCGCTCAGCGACACATCCGCCCGGCTCCTGCTGGCCCGGAGTACTTTACTCGGTTGGCTTCGCGATCTCAACCCAATCTCGCCGGCGAGTCGCACCACCCGATCCAGCCTCGCTCGGCGGTCACCCGCCACGAGCCTGGCGCTTGCGGTTCCGGCCGTTTTGTCCGGTGTTCCGCTTGCAGAGAGAAAGTTACGCGAAGGACTCTCCGAAGCGCAAATCAACGTCCGTCACCATGTTGGCCCGACAGGCATGCCAGAGTGGCACCCATGGTTGCCGTACCGGAGGAACACCACCTCGCCGCGGACGCGGTCGTCGGTCTGCTGCTGCCGATCTGGCAGCTGGTGATCGGCGGCCTGGTGGTGGTCGCACTTGTCGTGTCGGTACGCCGGCTGGCGCGACGAGGACCCACGCGGATGACCACCGGACTACTCGTCACAGCCGCAGCCATCCTCGGGCTCGCCCTGATCGGAGTGTTCCTTGAGGGACATTGAGGCGGGGGACTCCGTCTCGACGCCGACTCAGTCATGTGAACTACTCGCCACCGGCGCCTCGTCGGAACGGCCGCCGACCAGACTCCCTCGGTGCTCCCCCACGAACCGGCGCGGTCAGAGCCGGCGGTTGGCGAGGCTGGGCAACTCCGTCCGGATGGTCTGCAGCCGGTCCAGGTCGAGATCGACGCAGACGAGCCCGACCGTGTCCGGGGCCTGGGCCAGTACGGTCCCCCAGGGGTCGATCACCATGCTCCGCCCGAAGCAGGTCCGCCCCGGTTCGTGATCGCCGATCTGGGCCGCCGCCGCGACGAAGCACTGGTTCTCGATCGCCCTCGCCCGCAACAGCACCTCCCAGTGATCGCGGCCGGTGTGCAACATGAACGCGGCGGGCACCACCAACAGCTGGGCACCCCCTGCCACGGCAAGTTGGCGGTACAGCTCCGGAAAGCGGAGGTCGTAACAGATGGAGAGACCGACGCGTACTCCGTCGACGGTGAGCGTCACCGGTTCCGGACCGGGCGCCACAGTCTTCGACTCGAGGTAGGAGACCCGCCCGGGGATCTCCACGTCGTACAGGTGGATCTTCCGGTACGTAGCGGCGAGTTCGCCGGCACGGTCGAAGACCAGCGAGGTGTTGTACGTGTGTTGCGGGTCGGGACCGACCTCGTGGAACGAGCCGGCGTGCACCCACATGCCGAGCCGTCGCGCCGCAGCGGCGAAGAAGTCGGCGAACTCGCCGTCGACCGGTTCGGGCTTCGGTTGCCCTGAGCCGGGACCGAGATAGTCGACGTACTCCGGCAGGATCGCCAGATCGGCACCAGCCGCGGCTGCACGGTCGAGCAGAGCACCGGCCGCGGCGAGATTGGCTTGCCGGTCATCGCGGGCGTTGAGCTGGCAGACGGCGACACGCATGCGATGAGCGTACGGGCCGCCGCCCGCCTCAAGCCAGAGTCGCGCTCAGGCCGACTTCTCCTCGCGGTCACGCCGCCGCCGGCCGGTGAACTCACGCGGCACGATGGTCGGGTTGACGTTCTCCAGGACCACCTCGCGGGTGATCAGGACACGGGCGGCGTCGGGGTTGCTCGGAACCTCGTACATCACCGAGAGGAGGACCTCTTCCAGGATGGCTCGCAGACCCCGGGCACCGGTCCCCCGCAGCATCGCCTGGTCGGCGATCGCGGCCAGGGCATCGGGCTCGAACTCCAACTCGACACCATCGAGCTCGAAGAGTCGTTGGTATTGCCGGACCAGTGCGTTACGTGGCTCGGTGAGGATTCGTACCAGCGCCTCGCGGTCCAGGCTCCGCACATTGGTGATCACTGGGAGGCGGCCGATGAACTCGGGAATCAGCCCGAACTTCAGCATGTCCTCCGGCATCACCTTGCCGAAGATGTCATCCGTCGAACGCTCGGAGACGGCCCGTAGGTGGGCACCGAAGCCGGTCCCGCCCTGCCCGGTCCGGGACTCGATGATCTGGTCGAGCCCCGCGAAGGCACCACCGCAGATGAACAGCACGTTGGTGGTGTCGATCTGGATGAACTCCTGGTGCGGGTGCTTGCGACCGCCCTGCGGCGGCACGTTCGCGACCGTACCCTCAAGGATCTTGAGCAGTGCCTGCTGCACACCCTCACCGGAGACGTCCCGGGTGATCGAGGGGTTCTCCGACTTCCGCGCGATCTTGTCGACCTCGTCGATGTAGATGATGCCGGTCTCGGCGCGCTTGATGTCGTAGTCGGCCGCCTGGATCAGCTTCAGCAGGATGTTCTCGACATCCTCGCCGACGTAGCCCGCCTCGGTCAGCGCGGTGGCGTCCGCGATCGCGAACGGCACGTTGAGCATCCGGGCCAGGGTCTGGGCCAGGTGCGTCTTGCCGCAGCCGGTGGGACCGATGAGCAGGATGTTCGACTTGGCCAGCTCGACCGCGTCATTGCCCGAACCCGGCGCGCCCGCGGCTTCCGCCTGGATGCGCTTGTAGTGGTTGTAGACCGCGACCGAGAGGGCCTTCTTCGCCTGGTCCTGGCCGACCACGTAGTTGTCGAGGAACTGGCAGATCTCCATCGGCTTGGGAAGCTCTTCCCACTTCACCTCGCCGGACTCGGCCAACTCCTCTTCGATGATCTCGTTGCAGAGGTCGATGCACTCGTCGCAGATGTAGACCCCTGGGCCCGCAATGAGCTTCTTGACCTGCTTCTGTGACTTGCCACAGAAGGAGCACTTCAGTAGGTCGCCGCCGTCGCCGATCCGTGCCACCTACGTTCTCCCTGCGCTCATCGGCCGGATCAACCCGGCCCTGGCCTGAGGACGGTACGCCTCGTCGGTCTAGATCGCCCGCCGGACTGACCGGCGAAGCGGTGCAGACCCGACGTTACTCGCTGTCGGAGCTTTCTCCGACCCCCAAAACCGGGTGTGTCAGAGGTCGGCCGGTGAATCCGACCCGGCCGACCTCTGCAGCACCATGGTCAGCTGGCGGCGTTCGCCGCGAGCAGGCCCTTCTTACGGCTGGTCAGGATGGTGTCGACCAGGCCGTACTCGCGGGACTCCTCCGCGGTCATGATCTTGTCGCGGTCGATGTCCTTGCGGACCTTGTCGACCGGCTGGTTCGAGTGCCGCGAGAGCATCTCCTCCAGCTGGGTACGCATCCGCAGGATCTCCCGGGCCTGGATCTCGATGTCCGAGCCCTGCCCGTAGCCGCCCTCGGTAGCCGGCTGGTGGATGATGATGCGGGAGTGCGGCAGCGCCATCCGCTTGCCCGGGGTGCCTGCGGCGAGCAGCACCGCAGCGGCACTGGCGGCCTGGCCGAGGCAGACCGTCTGGATGTCCGGACGGACGTACTGCATGGTGTCGTAGATCGCCGTCATGGCGGTGAACGAGCCACCGGGCGAGTTGATGTACATGATGATGTCGCGATCCGGGTCGGTGCCCTCCAGCGTCAGCAGCTGGGCCATCACGTCGTTCGCCGACGCGTCGTCCACCTGGACACCAAGGAAGATGATCCGGTCCTCGAACAGCTTGTTGTACGGGTTCGACTCCTTCACCCCGTACGACGTGCGCTCGACGAACGACGGCAGAACGTACCGGTTGTGCACTGGTGCGAACTGCGGCGGCAGCGTCAGGTCAGTCATCGTCAAGCTCCTCAGCTCAGGGTCCCGGCGCCTTCCGGAACCTGCGTGGCTCCGGTGATCACCTTGTCGATGAAGCCGTAGTCCTTGGCCTCCGCCGCGGTGAACCAACGGTCCCGGTCGGAGTCGGCCTCGATGGACGCCTGGTCCTGGCCGGTGTGGAACGCGACCCGCTCCTGGAACATCCGCTTCGTGTACAGCATCTGCTCGGCCTGGATCGCGATGTCCGACGCCGTGCCGCCCATCCCACCGGATGGCTGGTGCATCATGATCCGCGCGTGTGGGAGCGCGTAACGCTTGCCCTTGGTGCCGGCGCAGAGAAGCAGCTGGCCCATGCTGGCGGCCATGCCCATCGCGACGGTGGACACGTCGTTGTCGATGAACTGCATCGTGTCGTAGATCGCCATACCGGAGTAGACCGAGCCACCCGGCGAGTTGATCCAGAGGTTGATGTCGCGGTCGGGGTCCTCCGCGGCGAGCAGCAGCAGCTGCGCGCAGATGCGGTTAGCGACCTGATCCGTCACCTCGCTGCCCAGGAAGATGATGCGTTCCTTGAGCAGCCGGTTGTAGACCGAGTCGTCGAGGTTGCCAATTGAGTCCCCACCGCGGGCTTCAACAGCCCGCAGGGGCATCGCTGGGATGTTCATTTCGGTCATGGCAGCCCTTCGCTCTCCGTACCGTCTTACGCCCGACACTAACCGGTGCGGGGGGCCGGAGCTTCCTCCTCCGGGCACTGTTCGCTCTCAGCGCAGCTACCCGAGGGCACCCCGGGAAGGGTTCCGGCCGCCGCGCGGAATACCCGCGTGGCGGCCGGAAAACGCCCGTCGATCAGTGCTCGTGCGCGTGGTTGTGTTCCTCGTCGGCTGCGGCGCGCAGCGCGTCCAGGCTGACCTCGTTACCCGCCGTGTCAGTGATCTTGATGCGGTCCATCACCGAGGCGAGCGCCTTGCCCCGCCGTACGTCGCCGAAGACCGCGCCGGCCGTGCCGGACCGGACCAGCTGGTCGTAGTACTGCTGCGGAGCCATGCCGGCACGCTGCGCCCGGTGCACGATCTCGTGTCCGAATTCGTCGTCCGAGACCTGCACGTCCTCGGCGTCGGCCAGGGTGTCGAGCAGCAGTTGCACCCGGACCCCCTCGGTAGCCGCCTCGGTCAGCTCGGTGTCGATCTGCTCCTCGGTCTTCTCCTCGGCGGCGAGGTACTCCTCCAGGGAGGCCCCGATCCGCTGGAGCTGGTCGACCATGGCCTGCTTACGGTTCTCCACCTCGTCGCGGACGACGCCCTCGGGCGCCGGCACGTCGGCGGTGGCGACAAGCTGCTGCAGCGCCTTGTCCCGGGCCGCGTAGATCTGCTCGACCTGCTTGTTCTGGGTGATCCGGTTACGCAGGTCGTCGCGGAGCTGCTCCAGCGTGTCGAACTCGCTGGCGAGCTGGGCGAAGTCGTCGTCCAGCGGGGGCAGTTCCTTCTCCTTGACGGTCCGCACCGTCACCGCCACGTCCGCGTCCTGCCCGGCGAAGTCGCCGCCGACCAGCTGGGTCACGAAGGTGGTCGAGTCGCCGGCGGAGAGGCCGACCAGGACCTCGTCCAGGCCCGGAAGAAGCTGCTTGCTGCCAACCTCGTGGGAGATGTTGGTCGCCGAGCCACCCGGGACCTCCTCACCGTTGACGGTCGCCGCCAGGTCGATCTGGGTGTAGTCGCCCTCCTGGGCGGCCCGCTCGACCGTCTTCAGCGTGGCGAAGCGCTCCCGCAGGCCCTTGACCTGCTCGTCGACCTCACTGTCGTCGATCTTCAGCTCGTCGACGGTCACCTCGACGGTGGAGAAGTCGGGCAGCGTGATCTCCGGCCGGACGTCGACCTCGGCGGTGAACTTCAGCGCGTCGCCGTCGTTGAACTCGGTGATCTCGACATCCGGACGGCCGAGCGTCTTCACATCGTGCTCACGGACAGCGGCCAGGATGTTCTCCGGGATCGCCTCCTGCACGGCCTCGTTCAGCACGGTGCCCCGACCGACCCGCTGGTCGATCACGTTCGCCGGCACCTTGCCCTTGCGGAAACCGGGCACGGTGACCTGCTGGGCGATCTCCCGGTACGCCTTCCTGAGGCTCGGCTCGAGCTCGACGAACGGCACCTCGATCGCGAGCCGCACGCGCGTCGGGCTCAAAGTCTCGACGGTGCTCTTCACAGGCGTACTCCTTGACGGATCTCGGTCTTTGTCATGGGCGTGATTCAGCCCATCGAGTGTAGGCGAGCGGTCTGGGAGGCCCTGCGGCGCCCGACACAGCGGTGGTGGATCACAGTCGGGGTGGCGGGATTTGAACCCACGGCCCCTCGCTCCCAAAGCGAGTGCGCTACCAAGCTGCGCCACACCCCGTGGCGACCAGCAGTGTATGCCGTCGCCGCCCCGTCCCGCCGCCTGGTATCCGTACGCCACGCCCGACCCCTGTCCGCGCATCCCTCGCGACCCGCCGTGACCTGGCCTTTTACAAGATCAGCGTACGCCGAAACGCCCGCTTCCCCCGACTGGGCGGATACCCCCGTGCGGCCTCGAAGCCGACCCAGTACGCTAGGAGCGCGCCACGGGTCACCGGGTGCACGCGGGCGTAGCTCAATGGTAGAGCCTCAGTCTTCCAAACTGATTACGCGAGTTCGATTCTCGTCGCCCGCTCCGCAGCAATCGGCCCAGGTCAGCGACATGATCGCCACACCTGGGCCGCTCTGTTTTCAGCTCTCTTTGATCTTGCGTGCCATTCGCGTGCCATTAGCGTCGTCCGTGCCGTCCCGAGCCTTCTTCCGTGCCTTCCTGTCAGTGCCGTTGCCATCAGGCTTCGCGGGCTTGGCCTGCTTGGCGATCCGACGGTCCATCGCGTCGGCGATCTCCCCCGGAGCTGGTCCCGCACCATGGCAGTCAGGTACGTACTCATGACCCAGGCCGCTCGGCGGGTAGCAGGCTGGCGCGGACGAGGATCTGTGTCTGGTCGCCGGAACGGCCGTCGTGCATCATTTTCACCCCTTCCAGCCACACCCACTCACCCCGCTCCGGCCGGTTCAACGCCATGCGCACCCCGGTCACCCACAACGCCACCGGCCCGTCCGTCGGGCGGAACCGGTCCGCCGCCTTGATCCGCAGCACCTCGCCGAGCTGCACCCGGATGTCAAACAAGACGCCTCCTCCTCACCGGTTGCTTGGTCGCGCCGACCGGGATCAGTTGAAGCCCCGCCGGCTGGACGAACAGCTCACGCTTCTCCACCGCCTCGCCCTTGGCGTTCAGGACGTAACCGGTGATCCAGGCCCACCCGTCATAGGTCGCCTTCTCACTCACCGAGATCACCCGAAAGATCAACGGCGGGGCGCCGATGAACTGCACCGATGCCCGCGCGTCGATCCGGAGCAGGTCACCAGCCTCAGGCACCCACACACGAACCCCCCGCACGTTGGTTGGAGGGGCATCGAGGCGGGCGGGCATTCAGACGGCCACGGTGGGGAAGACCAACGGCCGAGGACCAGCACCCACCCCGATGCCCAGATCAGGAAGCCGCCGACCGACCCGGCCCACCGCAGTCCACACACGAACGCCGGGACAACACCCGGCTACGCCCACTCGACTGCGCGAGAACACGCAGGCTGGCTCGACGGGTGGCGTACTTCCATCCGACCCCACAGCAGGAGTGACAAGCGGTCGACACGTTGAGCGGCATCATGAAGACAGGCTGTGGCCAAAAGTGACCTTCAACCCGGAAAATCATTCCGGGGTCTACACCGACCAGGGGAGGCGTCACCGACGTGCGCGGGATGAGCGGCTCACTCACCATCGGCGAACGCGTGGCCTGGTACCGCCGCCGACGCGGCCTGTCTCAGGAAGTCGTCGCCGGACTGGTCGGCCGTACCGCCGACTGGCTCGGCAAGGTCGAGAACAACCGCATCGAACTGGACCGGCTGTCCGTCATCAAATCCCTCGCTGACGTCCTGGACGTCGCACTCGGCGACCTGCTCGCCGAACCCTCACTGCTCGACTGGACCGCCGACAGCGGCACCCAGACCGTGCCCGCGCTACGGGCCGCCCTCATGAGCTACCAGACCATCACACCATTCGGTCCCACCGTCGGTGACCAAGGGCCACCCACCACCGCCGCGCTACGCAATGAAGTCGGCGGCCTCTGGACCGCCTACCAAGACTCCCGATTCGGGTACGTCACCAGCCGACTCCCCCAACTCCTGCAACGCGCCCAGGCCGCCGCCGACAAGCTCGACGGCGAGGACCAGGACCACGCCCGCCGACTCCTCGGCCTGACCTACCAACTCGCCGCCACCCAGCTCACCAAACTCGGCGAAACCGACCTCGCCTGGATCGCCGCCGACCGCGGACTCACCGCCGTACGACCCACCGGCGACCCCGTCGTCACCGGCTCCCTCTTCCGGTCCGTCGGACACGCCCTGCACTCCACCGGCCGCTTCACCGAAGCCATCCGCCTCACCCAGGACGCCGCCGCCTACCTCGAACCCCACCTCGCGAAACCCACGCCTGCCCTGCTGTCGGTCTACGGCACCCTGCTCCTCGCCGGATCTATGGCCGCCGCCAGATCCAACGACGCCGCAACCACCCGCGCCTTCCTCACCACCGCCGACGAAACCGCCACCCGACTCGGCACCGACGCCAACCACCTCTGGACCGCGTTCGGACCCACCAACGTCGCCATCCACCGCGTCGCCACCGCTGCCGAACTCGGCGACTTCCAAGTCGCCGTCGACCTCGGCCCCCGCATCAACACCACCGGCCTACCGATGGAACGCCGCGTACGCCATGCCCTCGAAGTCGCCCGCGCCTACAACTCCTGGAACCGCCCCGACGACGCCCAAGCCGCCCTACTCGACGCCGAACAGATGGCACCCGAACAGGTCCGCCACCACTTCCTCAGCCGACAACTCGCCCTCACCTGGGTACGCCGCCAGCGCGGCAAGCCAACCGCTGAACTGGTCGGACTCGCCCGACGCCTCAACGTGCTCGACTGAACGACCCGATCTACGCTGCCCTGGTGACGGCTAACGAGATGCCACCCATGGCCACCCCACGCGTCGCCGCAGGCGCCCTCTTCTTCGACACCGAAGGCCGCGTGCTCCTCGTCAAGCCGCACTACAAGAACCACTGGGACATCCCCGGCGGCTACGTCGAACCCGGAGAATCACCCCGCGCCGCCTGCATCCGCGAGGTAGCCGAAGAACTGGGCTTATCTGTCGACGTCGGGCCACACCTCGTGGTCGACTGGGCACCCGCCGACAACGAAGGCGACAAAATCCTCTTCATCTTCGACGGCGGCACGCTCAGCGAAGACGACCAACGCCGCATCGTGTTTCGCGACGGCGAACTCGCCGAATGGCGCTTCGTCGCGGCCGACGACCTAGACGCCTATGGCCCCGCTCGGCTCACACGTCGAATGCGGACCGCCGCCACAGCCCGGAGACGAGGACGCGCAGCATATGCGGAGCACGGTTCCGAACCTGTGTAGGGCGCTAGATCTACACGGTCTGCCCTTGGGAAGTGGCCGTCGCACCTGTGCAGCAGGGCAAGCCCAAAGCTGCGCAGTACGCCCAGCGCCCGGCGGCTGGTGCGGAAGGCGGAAGGCTACGGCGCCGCAGGAGGCGACAGCGGTAGAAGTGGCGAGACGTTGCTGCCGGGGAAGTGCGGGGTCGCGGTTACCCCGACTCCGGCGGGGGACCCCCGGCCCGGGCGCGCCAGTGAGGCCAGCGCCGCCGGCCTCCGCCGGTTCCGTCGGTGTTGAGGTGGGGAGCGATCCCATCCACCGTCGACCCTGGCCGAGCCGAGCAGACCACCGCCCCAGGCGCCAGCGTCCGGGCGTCAAGGCCCGCTTGTCATGGCGCCTCGCGCACCGACCCGCTCCGCCGGAGTGCGGGTCGACGAGCGGACGGGACGGCGCGCGGCTCTTATTCTGCGCCGGCTCACATAGACTGCCCCCTCATGGCCCGCCATAACCTCCGCCCTTCCGCGCTCCGCTACGACCTCGGTCCTCTCCGGCTTTGGAGAGACGACCTTGCTGAAATTGTCGCCCTAGTCCGGGATGTCTACGAGATAGATAGAATGCGCACGGACTGCTATGGCCTGGATGCAGTAGATGACCTGGTGGGGGTCGCAGAGGAACGGGTTAGGGAGTTCGATATTTCGGCCGGGTCTGGGCGATTTCGCCTGACTCTCACGCGCAGTTCAACCCTGTTGCTAGTGGAAGACCCGGATCTTCCGGCGCGCGGCTTGATCGCCGAACTGCAAAGGATAGCTAAGAGGCGTAAGCGAGGAGTCATAGCGCTACGTTCCGGTAGGCAAAAAGCGGCCTACCTTGTGACAACCTTGCTGCTTGCCGTTTCGGGTTTCGTGGCACTCTCCAGCGACCTTACCGCCAACGATTCGCCCGACATCCCAGGAATCGTAACGGGTGCCGCAATAGGCGTCGCACTCTTCCCTGTGGTGTTTCCCCGTTTCGGAGCCATCATGTACAGCCGAAGCCGTGCCGAGCTACCAACCTGGCTGAGCAGGAACAAGGACGGGCTCGGGGCGAATGTGATTGTTAGTGCAATCTTCCTGATCCTGGGCGTACTGATCGGCTACCTGCTGCCCGATAGCTGAGGAAATGGACTGCCCAAGCTAAAAGTCCTGAGCTTGCCCTGGTAGATCCCTGGTTGCGTCTGTGCGTTATGTCCGGTCGCCAAATGCGCACAGCCCTTCAGATCAACCGCGTGGTTGTGGCCGGGCTAACTGTTCATGGACCACCGAATTCAGTCAGGTTGCCGACCTGTGGGGTCGGGGTCGCTCGGTCCGGGGCAGGCCGTCTCCGGGCCGTTAAAGGTGGCCCAGCGGTGAGTAAGGACGGCCGACAACGACGAACGTCTAGGCCAGAGGCTCATTGGGCCGTTGTTGTCGGATAGGCCCGCTACTGGCACTAGTCCAACGCCAGGTAGTCGCCGCAGCCAGGGACGTGAAGACTGTCGCAGAGGGATAGCATCAGTCCATGTGGACTCTGGTCATCGCAATCTACGCCGCAGTGGTATCAACCGGCTCCCTCGTCACTGCATACATGGCGTACAGATCGTCGGGACCGCAAGTTTCTGGACGAGCCTACTTCGGCGGAGGTCCAGGAAGCGCTTGGCCGTACCTCAGCGTGAATATCGCAAATGCGGGGCGGGCGCCGATAACGATTGACAGCGCTTGGCTCATTCGCCGTAAGAAACGTAAGGGTTGGACTTCGGGGTGGAACCTTCGCTCGGACGATCATCCGTTGCCAGTTCGGATCGAGGGGCATGAGAGCGTGAGTTGGTCATTCCCGAGCAACGAAATGCTTCTCACGAACAGCAAGCTGGCGGCGTCGTCGTGGCCTCACTGGAACGAATTGGATGGCCTTGAAATTGCCCTTCTTCTCGGAAGTGGACGCACCATTTTCATCCCTATTATGAACGGCGTGGGTGACGTCCGTGTCGAGAATGCCGGCTTGATCGCATTGGAGGACATCGCGTTGTACCCGAGCGGCGAGAGCGGGAGCGTCGACTAGCGACGTGGTCAGTCGCTTATGTCGTGCCTGTCCAGTCGCCGAGGCCTGTTGAGGTGCTGGAGTCGAGCAGTACAGCACCGAGTTACAGTAGCCGTAGCACCTGGACGGGTCCGAACGAGCGTCGACGAAGCTGGCTCACTGCTGGTCCGGGCGACTCAGCCATGTTGCCAACTCTGAGGGTTAAGCGGCCATGCAGGCCCCATCTGCGTAGGCCGTAGAAGGTGGACCAATGGCGACTGACGACGACCAACAACGACAAAGTTTGCACGCAGGTCAGTGGATTTGAGGTTAGTCGGCTAGGCGGGAGGAGTCAGCGACCGCACCAGTAGCCACAGGCGACGCACGGTTAGGATGCCCTACTAGCTTCAATCTTCTCACCTAGAGGATCTCTTGCGAGGAGTTTGAGACCCGGACCGTTTCGGACGCACGGGTTCCGCGGGTGCCGTCGAAACATCAGGATACGGGAGCCGGAAGGGCGCGAGAGTAAGTGGAGGAAAGCCCATTCGGGCGGTCATGCTCTGCACGAACTCTCGGGCATAGGGGTACAAGGATAACGTACCGGTAGTCCTCGCATAAGATTCAAGCTCGCTAGGCTGCGGCGCGACACGGTCCCCGGCTTCCACGCGATAGAGCGAACCCAGCTTGAAGGAGAGCCTTGCCAGATCACTTGTCTCGCTATTATCGGGATTGGCGGTATCTAGCAGCTCTTGGATAACGACCTCGTATTCGATTTCGAGAATAAAGAAGTCGTCGCCATCCTCGTAGCTAACCGATGGCGTCATTTCAAGCTGCCAAGTCATGGCATTTGACTCGTCAGGGAACCGGCCGAAATCGAGGCTCGTCTTGAAAAGCCGGACGTCAGCAATTTCCGCCATCGCGGCAACCCTGGCGGCCTCTCGCTGGGCTACTGCCAGGTCAGGTTCTACGGTCACCGTGCGCCCACAAGGCGAGTGCTGGAAGCCGCAAGGTGCGCGACTGGCGCAGCAGGAGCGCTGCTACGCCAGTTATGAGCATTAGAGCTACTAGAAGTCGAGCGACGCACATCCCTCACGGTAGTCGCATCACGGGATCTCGCGTAAAATCGCGCATCACACCAGGGCGAGTCGTGAGGCATATCGATGCCGACAATCAGACGCGCAGTAACAGCTCTCGCGTACCGCTGAAGAGTAGACAAGTGCGGATCAACGCAACCGTTTTCAAGATCAGACACGGCCGATTGCGTCGTTTGCATGCGCTCCGCGACGTTTTTTTGGCTGATTTTGAGGTCTTTACGGATTTTTACGAGCTGCCGCAGGGCGCGCTGCCTCTCCGCGGCATCCTCATATGCAGCAGCGAATCCCGGGCTTCGGGACGCCGCTTCGGCCAGAACCTCGCCGAGCTCGTCGTAGTCATCGTCCAAGTCCAGGACTTCCGTGCTCGGCTTCACGGTCGCGTTCGACATGAAGATCCCCCTGCTTCAGGAGCGGGCGACTGCGTGCTCATGGTCATACGGTTCGTAACGGCTTGATTGGTTATCGGTTACGACCGATAGTACAGTCTAGAGGTTGGGCATGCTACATGAATCTCTGTCTCATCTTCTATCCGACACCCCGCGCCCGCCAGGACTTCATTCGACCCAAAGCAAGATCGATGTCCGTTTTGCGAGCTTTTTGCTGGTTCTTGTATACGCATAATGTCACGATCACGTACTTCGGACCGTCAGCAAAGAAGTAGGCCCTGTAGGGGTTGTTCCTCACTTGGATGCGGAACTCCATGAGGCCACCCCGGACCGGACTTACCTCGCCTCGGCGCTCCAGTCCATGCTCATATCGGGTGAAAAGTTCACCCAGGGCAGCTCGTCCCTCTTCTTCTAGATCAAGAAACTCCTCGCGCGCGACTGCCTTCCCGGTCTCCGACTTGTAAAACCGCACGCGCCGCTTGCGGGGAGCGTCGTACATCCGGCTCGACTCCCTTCTGGCTCTGTTGCCCGGGGGTAGGTGGAGGGAGCAGCAGTTCGTCTTGCCGTGTTAACGCGTGGGTTCGGATGGTATTCGAGTACGTCACGCCATGTTAGTGCTACCCCTCCCGTGAAGGATCCGCGAGACATCCAGCACCGCCACCGACTGAACGGCCATCACCGGATTACATGCTCTGCTGCAAGCGTCATAACGGACTATTCTTGCCAATGCGTCGGCTAGTGCCCCGAAACGCCTCTCGATGCTTCTGTGGTTGCAGCGGGCGCACCAACGCTACGCGGACCGCGTTATCGAGCAATTGATGACCATCCCGGGACTTGGACGGTGGTAGAACCAACTTCGCTCTGAGGGCAACGTTGGGCAATCGCCGCGGTAGTCGAAATAACGTATGTTCGGCTGCCTTTGCCCGCCCAGTCGCCATGTCTAGCCCTAATGCTGCCGAAATGCTCTCTCTAGGATCAAGGGCCGCGCAAGCGCGGCCGTGCGCTCGCGTCGCCCTGCGGGCGGCCTGCGGCCGTCCTCGGCACGCGGCGCCCATTGCCTAGTCATGCGGAGCGCCAGGCGTCCCCGATGCATGACTCTTCATGCCACCACCAGCCCTCTTGATCACCTTGGGCCAGGAGGCGTTTGACGGCGGCGAGGTCGGCTTCGGGCGGCACGCTCAGCGCGACCAACGGCAGGTCGGAGTTGTGGCCCTCCGCCGTCACGCCTAACCCTGCGAACTTCTCCCATACGCCGCGCGCACTGGGTCCGATCGGTCCGTCCCTGAACGGCAGCACCCGGATGGTGCAGTTCCCTGACCACCGCACCCGCTCGACCGCCCAGTGGCGACCGTCAGCGGCCGTCCGAACGCGGACCACGTCTCGATCGGCTGACCCCTGTACGAAGAAGGGGATGTTGTGTATCTCGGCCAGGTCGTCATCCAGTCGCACGGCCCAAACGCCTTCCTCCTCCACGGGAGGCCACCCGTCCTCACCTTGTACAAAGCGGAACCACACCTTGATCCGGGAGTCGGGGTTCAAATCATCGTCAGGTGGGCTCGCCTGCGTCGTCATGGTCACAGGCTCTCGCAGATCGCTGCCGTGACGATCGCGAGGGTGGCCCGCCACCATCGGGCACCAGGCGATCGACTGCCGCGCCGCTACGCGGCTTGCCACCGAAGGAGTGGCTCAGGCAGCGGAGCGACCAGCGCAACGGCAGGCCGCCCCGGCCCGAAGGCCGGGGCGGAAGCCCTACGACGCAGCCCGCCGCGCTGTGCCAGCTACGTGCCATAAGCCGGTGCCGTAGACGGTTACCAGAGGGCAGGTGCGGGCACCACGGCACCGCAGCCCACCAGGCACTTCGGGTAGATCAGGCCAGCGGATCACGATCTTCCAAACTGATTACGCGAGTTCGATTCTCGTCGCCCGCTCCACAGCAATCGGCCCAGGTCAGCGACATGATCGCCGCACCTGGGCCGTTCTGTTTTCAGCCCTTAGCCCGACCTTGCGAGCCGGTCACGGGCCACCAACACGGGACTATGCCAACCCGATCTGCTTCATGAACGTGGTGAGGTCGTAGAAGAGGTTCTCTTCGGCGATTTTCCCGTCGACCCACCGCGCCACGGTGCAGAAGTCGACGTCGAACGGCTTGCCGGTGGGCGGGATCTCGTTACCGTCCGGGCCGGTCATGGGGCCGGTCATGGTTCCGGTGAAGCGTGCGACCGAGCACGTCCAGTCACCCGAGGCGAACAGGACCTTGTACGGCCGGTTGGCGAGCCGCTGGTCGGGGAACGCCCTGAAGAAGTCCCGCGCCTCGGCCTCATGGTGGTGCTGACCGCGCGTCTCCGGTTTGCCGGGCCACCGCACCACGACGTCCTCGTGGTGCCGATTGTTGAACGTGTCGATGTCCTGGGCGTTCCACGCGTCGTCGAGGGTCTGCATCAGTTCCACGTTCTGCTGCTCGGTGCCCACCGCCGTGGCCTCCTGCTCGTACGCCCAGGTCCGGGCTTGAGCTTAGGGCGGCACTGTGGCCACTCGGGCGGGTTTGTCACTCCTCGTCCCATCCGCACTCCAGTTGGTCCACACGAGGTCGCGTGGGGGGTGCGACAGTGCGGTGGGGGACTCCTACCGTCCGATCATTCCCGGCGGACGTCGGCCGTAACGTGCCCACACGTCTCGGAGGTACTCAGCCGCGTCCATGCGGGCGCGGGCGCGGCCGATCAGCGTGAAGAGCACCGCCGCGACGAGTTGTATCCCGTAGCCGACCCACTGACGGGCTCCCCGGTCCGGCAGCGCGATGTGGGTGTGGTCCTGTCGGTCGACCACGACGGAGACGGTCTCGTTCACCTGGTGGCGTCCGATGCCGGCGGCCCATTGCTCGTCCCACCGACCGTCGACGGTGAACAGGAGAAGATACTGCGAGCCGTTGCGGTCGTCGGGGGCGGTGGCGCTGACGGTGGCCACGACCGTGGTGCCATGCCGGGACACCCGGTAGTCCCCGACCGCCGATACGACGAACCAGATCAGAAACCCGGCGCCTCCGCCCAACAGGACGAGGGCCGACGCCCATTTCCCGACCCGGGGCGAGCCGCCTCCTTCGCCGCTCGGCGATATCGAGTGGCCAGTCGTACAGCTTCCGCCAGCCCCAGTCGTAGAGCCGCTGCCAGCCCGTCACAGGGCCCCCATCCCCATGATCGAACTCTAGCTCGATCATGCATCTGCGCAGGTGGGGGCGATGGCGTGAGAGTTCGAGGAGCAACCGCACAAAAATCTTGACGCGACCTGTAGTGGAGCGCTGGTTCCGATCGTCATCCTTCCGAACGACGGAGAGGAGAACGACCATGGACATGGTCACTGGCGCGCACGTGGCCATCGCCCTGACCGTCCCGGTGCCACGCGTACGGATGTGGAACCTGGTCACGGCGGTGGACCGGGTCGCCGAGTGGGCACCCGAGGCTGTCGACGGCGGAGGCTGGTGCGACGACGTCCGGTCCCCGACTCCGGGTGCCCGGTTCGTCGGACGCAACCGGTTCACCAATGGATGGGAAAGTACGGTGACCTGCGTGGTCGTCGAATCGGAACAGCCGAGCGTCTTCGCCTGGACGGTGCTGGACGACGCCGGCCTGGTCGGCTCGACGTGGCGCTACGAACTGCACGAGGGTCCCGAGCCGGGGAGCACCGTGGTCCGTCATTCGTTCACCCACGGTCCCGGCGCCAGCGGCGCCCGGGTGGACGCCGATGCCGACCCGTTGGCGCTCAACGGCCGCCTGGTCACCCTGTGTCGAAACATGGCCACCACGATCACCGCGATGGCCGCCGCCGATTCCCGGACAGGAGCAACGCGATGAAATATCTGATGCTGGTCTGCACCGACCCCGACTACACGCCCGGCCAGGACGACGGCGCCCCGGACGTGGAGGACTGGGTCACGGAGATGGACGGCAAGGGGATTCGGCTGATGGGCAACCGCACCCGGCCGGCGAGCGACGCGACCACGGTCCGGGTCCGCAACCGTCAGGTGCTGCTGACCGACGGCCCGTACGCGGAGACCAAGGACCAGATCGCAGGCTTCGACATCATCGAGTGCGCCGACCTCGATGAGGCCATCGAGGTCGCGTCCCGGCACCCGATGGCATGGGCGGGGATGATCGAGCTGCGTCCGTTCTGGCCGGACGACAAGGATTAGTTCCGGCTCGACGACGAGGACCAGCAACACGAGATGACCCGCGTGACAGCTCAGGTGACCGATCGGATCGCCGGGATCTACGCCGACGGGTGGAGCCGGATCGTGGCCACCATGATCCGGTTCACCGGCGGCGACTGGGACCTGGCCGAAGAGTGTGCGCAGGACGCGTTCGCGCGGGCACTCCAGAAGTGGCCGGTGTCAGGCGTACCGGACCAGCCGCTGGCGTGGCTGACCACGACGGCGCGGCACCGCGCGATCGACCGGATACGTCGCGCCTCGACGGAGGCGGCGAAGCTGCGGGAGGTGGCCGCGATGGACCTGGCGCCGCCGCCCTACCGGAGCGACAGCGATATCCCGGACGAACGCCTGGAACTCATGTTCACCTGCTGCCATCCGTCACTGGGTCTCGATGCCCAGGTGGCGTTGACGTTGCGGAGCCTCGCCGGCATGAGCACCGCAGAGATCGCACGCGCGTTCCTGGTGCCGGAACGCACCATGGGTCAGCGTCTCTTTCGCGCCAAACAGAAGGTCGCGCACGCGGGCATCCCGTTTCGGGTGCCCCCGCCGCACCTGCTGCCGGACCGTCTTCCGGCCGTACTCCATGTGCTCTATCTGGTGTTCAACGAAGGGTACGGGGACGTGCGGCGGGCCCTGTTGTGCCAGGAGGCCGTTCGTCTGGCCCGGGTGCTGACCGCGTTGATGCCCGACGAGCCGGAGACGCACGGCCTGCTCGCCCTGATGTTGCTGCACGATGCGCGGCGTCCGGCGCGCGTCGACGCGGCCGGGGAGCTGGTCACCCTGGACGAACAGGACCGCGCACTGTGGGACCAGGCGCAGATCGCCGAGGGCGCCCTGATCTGTGAACGGGCCCTGCGCCAGCGCCGGGCCGGGCCGTTCCAGCTCCAGGCGGCCATCGCGGCGTGCCACGCCACCGCGCTGGTCGCGGCCCACACGGACTGGCCACAGATCGTGGGGCTGTACACGCAGCTCGCGCGGATCGCGCCGAGTGTGATCGTGGATCTGAACCGTGCCGTCGCGATCGGCATGGCCGATGGTCCCGAAGCGGCGCTGCCGCTGGTCGACGCGATCGTCGAGACGGGACAACTCGACGGCTACTACCTGTTGCACGCAACCCGCGCTGACCTGCTGCGGCGGGTCGGGCGTTTGTCGGAGGCGGCCGAGAGCTACCGCAGGGCGCTCGACCTCGCACCCACCGATGCCGAGCGTCGATTTCTACGCCACCGACTGGAGCTCCAGGCAAACTGACGATCATGCCTTGACATACATGATCCACTTCGGCAGATTGACACCATTGTCAGCTCTTAGGGGTAATGATGTCTGATCTGCCATCCGTCTCACGGCGTACATTTCTGTCCGCAGGTGCCACGCTGCTCGCCTCCTCGGGCGTGATCGCGGTCCTGCCGGGCGCCGCCTCCGCCGCGCCCGCGACCCGCCCACCCGGAAACACCCCAGCCGTCCCCACCGACCTGGCGCGCTATCGGCCGGTCGCGGTCTCCTCCACCGACTACGCGCCGACGCCGGGCAGCTTCGCCGTCGACGGGCTTCCCAAGGTCGGCGTCGGCGGCAGCGGCTGGCGGGCCGCCCCGGGTGACCCACAGTGGATCACCGTCGACCTGCAGGCCCCGTGCCACATCGAGGCGGTCACGCTGGTCTTCGAGGCGACGCTCGCCGACGGTCCCTTCGACGGTAACTACACCAACACCGACGGCACCGAGATCCGGTCGAGCGCGGCGGTGGCGTACCGGCTCGAGGTCTCATCCGACGGCAGGACCTGGCGCCCGGTCTACCAGACCACCGACGGCCAGGGTGGCGTCCAGGCGATCAAGCTTCCCGCGCCGGTCACCGCGCGCTGGATCCGGATGACCTCCACGAAGCGCTCGAACAGCAACCCGGTCGGCCTCAACGGCTTCCAGGTGTACGGCAAACCCACCACCCACCAGCCGCCCGCGAAGGGCTGGACCGACTGGGCGGGCGGAAACACCCGGCCCGCGCCCGCGCTCACCGTCGCCGCCGACGGCACGGTGGCGCTGGAGTCCGGCTGGGCGCTCACCATGGACGACTTCGCCGGCACCGACGACGGCGCCGCGCTCTCCACCGGCCAGCTCGACGTCCGGTCCTGGCTGCCCGCGACCGTACCCGGCACGGTGCTGGGCACACTGGTCGAGCAGGGGCACCTGCCGGACCCCGTCTCCGGTTTCAACAACATGCTGATCCCCGAGGCGCTGTCGCGCCACTCCTGGTGGTACCGGCGGGCACTGCGGCTGCCCCGGGACCTGGACACCTCCGCCGGACGGCGGATCTGGCTCGAGTTCGACGGGATCAACCACGAGGCCGAGACCTGGGTCAACGGGGTACGGGTCGGCAGCGTCGCGCACCCGTTCGCGCGGGCGGCGTACGACATCACCGATGCCCTGGCGAGGCACTCCGAGCACGTCATCGCGGTCCGCGTGACGCCGATGCCGCACCCGGGCACCCCCGGCGACAAGGGCGCCGACGGCAACACGTTCCTCCAGTCGGCCCACCACTACCTCGACGCGCCGACGTACCTCGCGGTGTCGGGGTGGGACTGGATGCCGGCGGTACGGGACCGGGTCACCGGGATCTGGGACCACGTACGGCTGCGCAGCACCGGCTCGGTGCTCGTCGGTGACCCGCACGTGGCCACCACGCTGCCGGACCTGCCCGACACCGGCACCGCCGAGGTCACCATCGCCGTACCGGTGCGCAACGTCGCCGCCACCGCGACCACGGTGACCGTCCGCGCGGCCTTCGACAAGGTCGCCGTCGAGACGACCGTGACCGTGGCCGCCGGGGCGAGCACCACGGTGACCTTCGCGCCGGACCGGTTCCGGGCGCTGCGGCTGCGCAACCCCAAACTCTGGTGGCCCAACGGTTACGGCGACCCGGCCCTGCACGACCTGCGGGTCACCGCGACCGTACGCGGCAAGGTCAGTGACCGGCGCGAGCTGCGCTTCGGCATCCGGGAGTTCGGCTACGACTGGCACCAGCCGGTCGTGGTGTCTCCGCCCGGCCAGCCGCCGCTGGTGTTCGACGGCAACGTCGCCACGCAGACGGTCACCTTCGACCGGCAGCACGCCCAGTACGTCCGGATCCAGGCCGGCCAGCGCGCCACCGGCTGGGGTGTCTCGATGTGGTCGCTCTCGGTTCTCGACGGCGAGGCCGGCTCCGACCTGGCCCTACGCAAGGCGGCCCGGGCTTCCTCGGTGGAGAACGACACGAACGTGGCGGCGAACGCCGTCGACGGCGACACCGCCACCCGCTGGTGTTCGAAGTATGAGGACGACCAGTGGATCCAGGTCGACCTCGGCGCCGCCGCGGACTTCGATCGGGTCACGATCGCGTGGGAGCAGGCGTACGCGCTCGACTACCGCATCCAGGTGTCGAACGACGACGAGAACTGGACCGACGTGACGTCGGTCAGCAACGACACGCCGCTGGGCAACCGGGCCACCCAGGTCGAGACGTTCCCCTCGCAGACCGCGCGTCACCTGCGCATCCAGGCCGGGGCACGGGTCACCTCGTGGGGCATCTCGATGTGGTCGCTCTCGGTCGGGCGTCAGGCCGAACCCGGCCTCGACCTCGCGTTGCACCAGACCACCGCCGCCTCCTCGCAGGACGGCGACTCGAACGGGCCGGACCGGGCCGTCGACGGCAACCCGCGTACCCGCTGGTCGTCGAAGTACGAGGACAACCAGTGGATCCAGGTCGACTTCCCGGAGCCGGTCGCGTTCGACCAGGTCACCATCGAGTGGGAGCAGGCGTACGCCCGTAGCTTCGTCATCCAGGTCTCGGACGACGGTGAGCGCTGGACCGACGTGAAGTCGGTCAGCAACGCCATCGTCCAGCTCAAGATCAGCGTGAACGGCGTACCGGTCTTCTGCCGGGGTGGCAACTGGGGCTGGGACGAACTGCTTCGCCGGGTGCTGCCCGACCGGCTGGCCGACACGGTCGAGATGCACCGCGACATGAACTTCACGATGATCCGCAACTGGCTCGGCAGCAGTAACCGGGACGAGCTTTACCAGGCCTGTGACGAGCAGGGCATCCTGGTCTGGAACGACTTCTGGCAGGCTGGTCAGTTCCTGCCGAACCCGCCCGGGTACGTCGACATCGCCGCCGACACGATCCGGCGGTTCCGTCACCACCCGAGCATCGTGGTCTGGTGCGGCGCCAACGAGGGCGACCCGCCGCCGATCGTCGACGCCGGGCTGAAGGCGGCGGTCGCCGCCGAGCACCCGGAGATCCTCTACATCCCGAACTCGGCTGGTGGCCTGGTCAGCGGGCACGGCCCGTACCGGTGGATCGAACCGTCGACGTACAACGACAGGAACACGTACGACACCGGCGCGTTCGGTTTCCACACCGAGATCGGCATGCCGGTGGTGTCGGTGGTGGAGAGCATGCGCAACCTCGTCGGCGACGAGCCGGGGTGGCCGATCAGCGAGGTCTGGAACTACCACGACTGGTCGACGATCGGGAACCAGCACACCGACACGTACCTGGAGGCGATCAACGCGCGGCTCGGCGAGTCCGGTTCTCTGGAGGAGTTCGCCAGCCGGGCGCAGTTCGTCAACTACGAGAGCCACCGCGCCATGTTCGAGGCGTGGAACGCGAACCTGTGGCAGGACGCCACCGGTCTGCTGCTCTGGATGTCGCACCCGGCGTGGCACAGCACGGTGTGGCAGACGTACGACTACGACCTGGACGTCAACGGCGCCTACTACGGTTCCCGCAAGGGTTGTGAGCCGCTGCACGTCCAGGCGGACCCGGGTACGTGGCAGGTTCGGGTGGTCAACCACACCACCGCCGCGCTCACCGGCGCCACCGTCACCGCGAAGCTCTACGACCTGGCCGGTCGGCAACTGGGCAAGACCCAGAGCAAGCGGGTCGAGGTGGCCAGGTCGGCGGCGTCGGCGGTCTTCGCGCTCACCGAGCCGGCCGGGGGCCCACTGCACCTGGTCCGGCTCGAACTGCACGACAGCCGGGGTCGGGTGCTGTCGGAGAACACCTACTGGCGCTACCGCGAGGCGGAGCAGATGCGGGTGCTCACCGACCTGCCACGGACCCGTCTGTCGGTCTCGACCAGCGGGGTCCGCTCCACCGGGGACCGGGCGTCGGCCACCACGACGGTCAGCAACCGGGGCGGCACCGTCGCCGCGCTGATCCGGCTGGCGGTGCGCGACTCGCGCGGCGACCGGGTCCTGCCGGCGCGGTACGACGAGAACTACTTCTGGCTGCTCCCCGGTGAGACGCGCAAGGTCGAGGTCTCGTGGCCGGCGCGGCTGGGCGGTTCGCGCGGCTTCCGGGTGACGGCTGAGGCCTACAACTCGGTCGAGAGTTAGTCACACGGGCTCCGGGCCGGCACCGACGTGGTCGACGCGTCGGTGCCGGCCCGGGGCGGTCGCGCCATAGACTGCCCCGGTGAGCGACGCGCCCCGCCGGGCTCCGGGTGACCTGCTGGTGCACCTGCGGCGGGCCCGTGACCACGCCGACCGCCACTACGCGGAGCCGCTGGATCTGGACACGCTGGCCGCGGTGGCGGGGATCAGCAAATACCACTTCCAGCGGATGTTCACCGCCACGTACGGCCTCTCCCCCGCCGCGCACCTCTGTCGTCGGCGGGTGGAACGGGCGCAGGATCTGCTCCGCTCGACCAACCTGACCGTCACCGAGGTGTGCCACGCGGTCGGCTTCTCCAGCCTCGGCTCGTTCAGCAGCCGGTTCCGTGAACTTGTCGGGGAGACGCCGAGCGAGTTCCAGCGACGGTGGGCGGCGAGTGGGGCGCCCCGGATCCCGGGGTGTTTCGTGCTCATGTGGGGGTTGGCCGAGCGGAAAGAGTGCGCAACTCAGGAGAAGCCGCCGGGTCCGGAGCGCTCATAGCCTGGTCACATGATTACCAACATCTCGATCACCAGTGTCTTCGTGAAGGATGTGGACGCGTCCAAGGCGTTCTACATCGATGTCCTCGGCTTCGAGGAGCACACCGACGTCACGCTCGGCGACGGTTACCGCTGGTGCACGGTGAAGCACCCGAACCAGCCGGAACTTGAGGTTCACCTGACCATTCCCGGCCCGCCGTACTCGCCGGGGATGGTCACCGAGATGAACCGGGCGCTCGACGACGGTGGCATGTTCGCCCTCGGTCTGCGGGTGGACGACTGCCAGAAGACCTACGACGAACTCCGGGCCAAGGGGGTGGCGTTCATCCAGACCCCGGAGGAGCGCCCGTACGGGGTGGAGGCGGTCGCCCGCGACAACTCGGGCAACTGGATGGTGCTGGTCGAGCCGCGTGCCTTCAACCCCGCGGACTTCGCCTGATCCAGACCACTGGGCGTGGCGCGGTCCCGACCGGATCCGGTGCAGGCGCACCGGCGCCGGGTCCGGTCGGGACCGAGCGACTCAGGAGGAGAAGGCCGAGCCGGTTTCGACGAGGGTCTTGAGGTCGCTGAGGATCCACGCCCAGCCGCCGCCGGCCCCGCTCTCCTCATGCTTGCCGCCGGTCATGGCGCCGGTGGCGGGGGCGCCGGTGACATCGTGGGTGACGGTGAGCCGGCAGACGCCCGGCTGCGCCGGCAACTCGGAGATCTCCCAGGTGAGCGTGGTGAACGGCTCCTTGGCGGTGCTCTGGTCCATCAGCAGGCGCCAGGTCTGGACCAGCCTGCGTGGCGGGTCGACCTCGATGACCTCCCCGTCGGCGATGACCTCCTGCATGTAGCCGTAGCGGGCGTTCCACTCTGGCTGGATGATGGCGTCCCAGATACCACGCGTGTCGCGAACCCCGAGCGGACCGGCTCAGGACCCGTGCCGCCGACGCTCGGCGGCCCGACGCCGGTCCGCGTCCTCGATCGCGTGACGGACGGCAAACCGGACCACGGCGTACAGGACAAAGAGCCCGACGAGCCACAGCACGAAAGCGAAGACCAGCTCAGGGAGATTCATTCCCGTCACGGTAAAAGCAGCCGGCCACGGCCGTGGACCCGAGTGGATCAGCGTGCGCTGATCACCGCGGTCACCGTGGTCCCCGGTGGGTCGTTGCTGACGAACAACTCCGCGCTCAGGCTCCGGACAATCCAGAGGCCCCGGCCACCGATCTGGGTGGCCGCCGGTTGGGTCGTACCGCTGGCCGGCTCGCTGATCCCCACGCCCTCGTCACTGACCCGGCAGTAGAGCCGGGCACCGTCCCGCCACAGGCGCAGCCGGCCACGGCCGCCGCCGTGCCGGACCGCGTTGCTGGCCAACTCTCCCGCCACGATCAACAACTGCTGCAACTGCTCGTCGTCGATGCCGAGACGATCGGCGTGCGCGGAGATGGTGGCCCGCATGCCGTACAGGCCGTCGCCGTCGAAGGCATGGTCGAGCGTGACCTCCTCCGGCTCGGGGATCTCCCCCCGGGCCGAGGCGGCGGTACGCGGATCGGAACTACTCATGGTGCCGCTGTTATCCGAAACCGGTCGGTCCCGGTCAGGCCGGTCGCACCGACCAGCTCCATCACCTTCCGCACCAGCCCGTCGCAGGACACGGTCATCCGCCGGGCGGCGGGCAGCTTCAGTGCGGCGTGGGTGATCGCCGAGGCGCAGGCGGCGTCGATGTAGTCCAGCCCGGTCAGGTTCACGTGCGGGTGCCGGTCGAGCCGTACCGTCTCGGTCAGTGCCCGGTTCAGCTCGTCCAGGTGCTGGTAGTCCAGCTCACCCGCGATCCGGATGCCGGGCGGGCTGTACTGGCGGCAGATCCGCAGCAAAGCGTCGTCGTGGTACGCCAGCGCGGCGACCGCCCTCGGATGCGCCTTCGCCGCGAAGGCCAGAGTGACCGCGTCGAACCGCTCCCGGTCGTACTGACAGATCACGCAGAGACGACCGTCGGCGAAGAGAGCCCCGACCTCCTGCTCGAAGGTGAGCAGCTCCTCCGGGGCGGCCAGCGGACGGGTGGCCCAGCACATGTCCGCGGTCACCCGGAGCCCCGGATAACCCTCCCGTCCGGCCAACTCCAGTTGCTCGGCGAGGGTGTCGACCATGCTCAGCGCGTCCGCCGTCCGGCCGGCGAGCAACGACGCCTCCACGGTTTCGAAACGCAGTTGCCCGCGCCGCAGCGCGCCGCCGGTGCGTACCGAGCGGCCGAGCAGTTCCCGACCCAACTGCTCGGGATCGACCGAGTCGGTCCAGCACAGCACCTTCTGCCCTTGACGCAGGCCGTCGCGGACAAATGCGGCAAGCAGATCCAGCCGCTCCTGCGGATCGGAGAACGTCAAACACCCGTGGTCCCCGAGCTCGAGCTCGTCTACCCGGACAGCCTCGGCCATGCAGCCCCGCCTCCGTACCGTGATGAAGCTGGACCCACCGTAAGGCCCGGCGGTCGATCCGTCACCTCGGGGGCCGACGAGGTGGGCCTGGGGGTGGGGCGGACAGACGCCGCTGTCGACTCGATCACATCGAACGGTCGCGGTACGTCACGACCCGGCCCGACGCTGCGGGGCTGTGCCAAGGTGGGGCGGTGACCGTGCCCGCCACCGCGCCCCGCCCGCCGACCCCGGTCCGGCCGGGACGGATGCGACTCGTCCTGCGGGAGCTTCGCTCGTGGCGCCCGACCGTCGCCCGCCTGGCCGGGCTGCTGCGCAGCGCGGTCACCCTCTTCGTCGTCCTCGGCGGCACGCTCTGGCTGATGCCGGGAGTCGATGCGGACGGGTTGACCGCGATCGGCTGGGTGGTGGTCCTGGTCGCCGTCGTCGGCGCCCTGCTGCGACCCGTACTGCTGGCGTTGGCGACGGTGCTCGGGGGCCTGGGCGCGATGATCGTCGGCGCGAGCCTACAGACGATCATCCTGTACGTGGCGCTGCGGCTGGCCCCGGACGCGTACCTCTCCGGACTGCCGGCCGCGTTCGCGGCATCGTGGTTCGCGGTGGCGCTGGCCGCCGTGGTCAACTGGTTGACCGACTCCGGCACCGACGACGCCTTCGTCAGCGAGGCGCTACGGCTGATGCGCAAGGTCAGCCGGGCGGCCCACAAGCGGGGTACGCCACCTGAGGGCGACGGGCTGCTGGTCGTACAGCTCGACGGGGTGTCGGCTCCGCTGCTGCGCTGGGCGATCCACGCCGGGAACCTCCCCAACACCGGCCGCTGGCTCCGCCTGCGCAGTCACCGGCTCAGTGCCTGGCACACCGGCCTGCCGGCGACCACCCCGGGGGCGCAGGCCGGCATCCTGCACGGCAACGACCGGTCGGTGCCGGCGTTCCGCTGGTACGACAAGGAAGCCGGGCGACTGATGGTCGCCAACCGGCCGCGCGACGCCGCGGAGATCGAACGCCAGCTCTCCGACGGTCGCGGGCTGCTTCGCGACGGCGGTGTCAGCATCAGCAACATCTTCTCCGGGGACGCACCGGCGACGCTCTTCACCGTCAGCCGGGCCACCCTGCCGGGCCGCTCCTCCCGGGGCTATGCCGAGTTCATGATCAGCCCAGCCGGCTTCGCCCGCGCGATCGTGCTGGGTCTCGGGCGGGTGCTCAAGGAGCTGCACCAGGCCCGTGGTCAGCGGCTGCGTGACATCCGACCTCGGGTCAGCCGGTCCGGGGCGTTCCTGGTGCTCCGCCCCCTCGCCGGCATGCTGCGCGACATGAACGTCTCGCTGATCGCCGAGCAGATGGCACTCGGCACCCCGGTGATCTTCTGCGACTTCGTCGACTACGACGAGGTGGCCCACCACGCCGGGCCGGCCCGGCCGGAGTCGCTGGACGCGCTCGGCCGTCTCGACCAGGTTCTCGGCGTACTCGAACGGCTCGCCGCCGAGGCCGACCGGCGCTACCACCTGGTCGTCCTCTCCGACCACGGCCAGAGTCAGGGTGAGACCTTCCGGCAGCGGTACGGCGAGTCCCTGGCCCAGACGGTCGACCGCCTGGTCAACGCCACCGCCGAGGCGGCGCGGGCAGCCGACGACGGCCCGCTCCCGGCTGCTGGGGCCGGTCGGACCAGCCGAAACGCGCCGACCCGGAACGGCTCGGCCCGGGGTGAACGGACCGCGTCGGCCGCGACCGGCCCGGTCGAGCACTGGGGACCGGTGAACACACTGCTCACCGAGATCAGCGGCCGGCCGGGGCCGGGCGCGGCGGCGACCCGGGCGGCGGTCCGCTCCCGAACGGTCGACCGCGAGGTGCGACTCGGCCCGGCCCGCGAACATCCCACGCCACCGCGACCGGGCGGTGCCGGTGAGGCCCAGGAACTCGCCCGTACGGACGTGCTGGTGGTCGCCTCCGGCAACCTGGCGATGGTCTACTTCACCCGGTACCCCGGCAAGCCGACCCGGGCCGAGATAGAGGCCGCCCATCCGGGTCTGGTGAATGCCCTGGCCGCGCACCCGGGCGTCGGAGTGGTGGTGGTCGGCGACGAGTCCGGTCCGGTGGCCGTGGGCAAACGGGGCGAGCACCACCTCGGCGACGGTCGGGTGACCGGCGAGAACCCGCTGGCCGGGTACGGGCCACGGGCCGCCGCCGACCTGCTCCGGCATCAGGAGATCGCGCACGTCGGCGACCTGGTGCTGATCAGCACCGTCGACTCGGGCACCGAGGAGGTGGCCGCCTTCGAGGAGTTGGTCGGCAGCCACGGTGGGCTGGGCGGTTGGCAGACCGACGCCTTCCTGCTGCACCCGGCCGAGTGGCCGGTCGAGGCCGACCCGCTGATCGGGCCGGCCGCCGTACACCGGCAGTTGCTGACCTGGCTGCGGCAGCTCGGGTTGCGCGAGGCGGACGAGCCGGCGACCGCGCCGGACCGGAGGGCCGCGCCGATCCTGTCGGCGGACCGGGCGTTCGTGCCGGCGCAGGCGCCGGTCGGCGGCACGGGTCCGGCGCGGGGCTCCGGTGGTCGGTCAGGCGCCGGAACGCCGGCGGACCACACCGACGATCTGGCTGATCGCCACCACGATGACCACCGCGACCAGGACACCCTGCCAGGGCTCGGGGAAGATCGAGCCGCCGAGGACGCCGAACCCGGCGTAGACCACCGCCCAGAGCCCGCAGGCCGGGGCGTTGGCCAACGCGAAGCGCCGCCAGTCTAGGCCGGCCAGGGCGATGGTGAGCAGCACCGGGATCCGCCCGCCCGGCACCAGCCGGGAGATCAGCAACACCGACACCTCCCGCTCGCGCAACCGGGCGGCGAGCCCGTCGAGCCGGTCGCCGTTGCGCAGCCAACGCAGCCGGCGGGCGAGCTGTTCACCACCGACCCGGCAGAGAAAGTAGGTGACGGCGTCGCCGAGGTAGGCGCCGGCCGCCCCGGCCAGGACAACGAAGACGATCGTGAGCGAGTGCTGGTGGAAGGCGAGCGCCGCCGCCGCGCTGACCGCCGCACCGGTCGGCACGACCGGCAGTACGGCGCCGAATGCCACCAGTACGAAGAGCGAGGCGAGCACCCCGATGGCGTTGCTCACCGTACGGTTTCCACCGCTAGCGTCTCCCCCGGCAGCAGCTCGGTGGCCCGGATCTCGGGAACGGCGGTCGCGGCGTGCGTGACGAACCGCTGGCCCGGCTCGTGGAACATCCCCCGCCGGAACCGCAGGCCGGCCGGCCAGAAGGTGCCGAAGTGCACCGGCACCGCGTACCGGGGTCCGGCCAGCCGGGCCGCCTCGACGGCCTGGACCGGATCGAGGTGGCCGACACCGAGGGTGGGTCCCCAGCCGCCGACCGGGATCAGGGCGAGGTCGAGCGGCCCGAGGTCGGCCATCCCGGGGAAGAGCCCGGTGTCGCCGGCGAACCAGGTGTTCGCCCGACCGTGCACCGTGTAGCCGATCGCCATCGCGCGATGCCGCGACCAGGGCCCCCGCCCGCCGTCGTGGTTCGCCGGCACGGCCCGGACGGTGACCGCGTCGAGCTGGAACTCCTCGCCGGGCGCCAGTTCGACCGCCCGGGCCGCGCCGGCCGCGCCGAGCCGGCGACGCAGGAACGGGCGTGACCCGGCTGGCACCACCAGGGCGACCCGCTCCGGCAGCCGGCGCAGCGACACGATGTCGAGGTGGTCGGCGTGCAGGTGGGAGACGAGTACGGCGTCCGGCGTCCCGGGCAGGTGCGGGGTCGGCCCGCGCATCCGCCGCAGGTGGGCAATCCGGTCACGCAGGACAGGGTCGGTCAACAGCCGCACCCCGGAGTCCTCGATCCAGGCCGTGCTGTGCCCCCACCAGGTGACCTGAACCGCGGCTGCCACCCTGCCACCGTACGGGGGTGGGACGGCGGGGCGGGTGGGTGGGTGATCGGGGTCGCGGCGGTTTCGTCGCCGACGCCACGGGGCACAACCTTCGACAGCGGTGAACCACCGGCGCCACCCCGAAGCAAGTGGAGGTCACAGTGAGCATCAGCGACAAGATCAAGCACAAGGCCGAGGAGATCACCGGCGCGGTGAAGGAGAAGGTCGGCGACGCCACGGACAACGAGCGGTTGCAGGCCGAGGGCGCCGCCCAGCGGACCGAGGCGAACGTCAAGCAGGCCGGCGACCACGTGAAGGACGCCGCCCACGACACCCGGGACGCCTTCCGCCCCTGATCTGGACGAACCTCTGGTACGCCTGCCGGCTGGGCGCTCCGATTCCGGGGCGCCCAGCCGGCTTTGTCCGTATTTCGCCCACAAACGTTGACGAGGACCCACCGGGCGGCAGACCGCGCGGGTCGAGTCAGCTTCCCGCCGGCTCCTGGCGGCACAGGTAGACCTGATAGCCGGCGACGTTCCGCACACCGAGGATCTCGGTCGTCGACGGGGCCGATCGGGCGAAGTTTTCCGCCATGGCGCTTGCGGTCGGCAGCACGTACGCCACCAGCTCCGACTGTCGGACCTGCTCACGGTACGGGCGGTACCGGTCGAACCCCGGTGTGAGGTCCTCGTCGAGGACGGCACAGCGGATCTGTTCCCCGCTGACATAGGCGAGCCGGTTGCACGTCCAGTACTCGGAGTAGACCCGCGTCACGCCGTCGTGCCGCAACTGGTCCACCAGCACCCTCTCCGCGTCCGCCTTGGCCGCGTACGCGGGCTGGTGGGCAATGAGCTGCCCGGTGGCGACCAGCAGGCTACCGATGCCCGCGCCGGCGATCACAAGACAGGCTGCGGCGAGGGCCACACCGCCCCTGGTCGGCCGGGGCACCGTCACCCGACCCGGCCCGTGGTCACCAGGGGTCCCGGTCACTGCCCTGTCGGCGGCGGACTTCACGCCGACCCACAGTGGCCAGACAACCGCTGGCAGGGACACCATCCCATAGTGGAGGTAGCGGGCACTCTCGATCGGGGTCAGCGCCGACGAGGCGCTTGCGACGTACGCGCCCAGGGTCACGGCCCCACCGATGACGAGGGCGAGCCGACCGGCATGTAGACGGCGTTCGTCCGGGTCGACCGAACGGCGGATCCCGACGATCGCGATGACCACGGCCACGACCATCAGGCCCAGGTAGACCGGTCCCCACCAGAGCTGCCATGTCTCGCAGCGACTTGGCGCACACATACCGGAACTCAATGGCAGTCCGAGGATGACCCCGCCGTGTATCCGGTCTGACCACGCGGCCGTTTCGGTGGCACCGCTGAGAGATAGCAGGACCGACAGCGAATTGGGATGACCGGAACGGATGTTGAACCAGATCAACGGGGCCACGCCGCAGATGAACCCCGCGGCAGCCAGAAGCACGTGACGCTTTGTCAGCACTGACCGGCCGGCCCAGCCGACCAGGAGCACGGCAACTGCGACGTATGGCAGAGCAAGCCAGTGGGTCCACACGATGTACCCGGCCAGCAGGCCCCCCAGAAGGTAGGTGACCTGCCGCTTCTCCAGCCGCAGTGCCAATGCTGTCGCGGCCAGCATGAGCCCGGCGGTAGCGGTCGCAACGTCGGAGTAGCCCCCGGCGCCGATGATCTGATCCTTGACGACCCGATCGGATCCGAGCGCCATGACCACGACGGCAAGGGTCGCGAACCAGGGGGTGTACAGCGTGCGCGTCAGTCGAAAGACAAGAAAGAGAAACAGCGCGTACATGGCCAGGGTGGGTATCCGCATGACCCACCAATGAGTGCCGAGGGCTTGCACGAAGGGGGCCGCAAGATAGGAGTGGAGAGTTCCCATGTAGTCCTGGCCGTAGAAGAATATCGGCCAGTGGCGGCCCTCTCCGATGTGCAGCGCCGCCAGCGCGGCCGCTCCCTCGTCGCTGTTGGCCGGTGGAACGTCCAGCGCCACCAGAAACACCCGGTAGAGCAGGCCCGCGAGGCCGAAGGCAACAGCCAGACGACCGGGGGTGACCGCCCTCCTGACGAGCGATGCGGACGCCCCCACAAGCGTCTTCCTCGGTCCTTGTACGCGACTGCGAGGGAGAAGATCCCCGACCGACCGCCCCAACTGTGCTCCCTCGCTCGACGACTCCACTAGCTGGCGGAGCTTCGTGCGGCGAGTCTGGCACATCGCCGGCCGTCGCCACCGTCTGCTCGCACTGGTGCGGACGCGGGCGGCCGGCTGTCTCGCCAGGAGGTCTTCACGCTCCAGCCGTCGGCCATGGAGCGTGCTGGCCCGGCCTTCCCCGCAGGATCACGAACCAGCGGGGCTGGTCGCGTTCGGTCTGAGTGTCGCGCGTGCACCGGCGATCTTCACGGACCAGCGGACATCCCCGCTGGTCGAGCTTGTTTCCAAGCGATGAATTCACATCCATTGACTTTTAATAGTTAAGTTTCCTAAGCTTTCAGCCACCTGAAGCGTCGCAAACGGCACAACCCCACCTCCTGCCTCGAACCCGACCCTGGGCCCTGGTCGGCCGAGCGCTCTCGAACACCGCCCCGCCCGGAGCGGGGCCCATGGCGCGTACGTCGCGAAAGGTCGAACATGTCCAACACATCCCCCGCACTCGCCCGGACCGGCAGATCCCGCTTCCTCACCGGAGCGATGGCCCTGGTCACCGCCCTCGTCGGTACGGCAACCGCGCTCGCCCCGGCAACACCCTCGCAGGCGGCGGTGCTCCCCAACGGCTTCAAGAGCGTCGGTTACATGCCCTCCTGGGCCGGCAACGTCACCAGCATCCAGTACAGCAAGCTGACCCACATCAACTACGCGTTCGTGCTGCCGAACTCGAACGGCAGCCTTCAGGCGGTGGACCAGCCGGGCAAGCTCCAGCAGTTGGTCTCGCTCGGGCACCAGAACAACGTCAAGGTGCTGATCGCGGTCGGCGGTTGGAACGACGGCAACGACTCCGCCTTCGAGGCGCTGGCCGCCAACTCGGGCACCCGTACGACATTCGTCAACAACATGGTCAACTTCGTCAACCAGTACGGGCTCGACGGCGTCGACATCGACTGGGAGTACCCGGACCCGGGCGCCTCGGCCAACAACTACACCCTGCTCATGCAGCAGTTGAGCACCGCCATGCACAGCCGGGGCAAGCTGCTCACCGCCGCGGTCGTCTCCGGTGGCGGCACCGCCAACGGCATCCAGCCCGCCGTCTTCGGCTACGTCGACTTCCTCAACATCATGTTGTACGACGGCGGCGAGCCGCACGCCAACTACGACTGGTCGATCAGCAACGCCCAGGGCTGGAAGAACCGTGGCCTGCCGGCGAGCAAGACGGTGGTCGGCGTGCCGTTCTACAGCCGCCCGGGCTACCTCACGTACAGCCAGCTCGTGCAGCTCGATCCGGCGAACGCCAACCGCGACTGCACCACCGCCAACGGCGCCCAGCAGTGCTACAACGGCGTCCCCACGGTCAAGCGCAAGACACAGTGGGCGCTGGCCAACGCCGGCGGCATGATGAACTGGGAGTTGTCCCAGGACCGCAACGACGCGACCTCGCTGGTCAGCGCGATCTACGACACGGTGATGGGCGGTACGCCGCCGCCGCCGAGCGGTCGTACCGGCCGGATCACCGGCCTGGCCGGCAAGTGCGTCGACGTCGCGGCGGCCAGCACCGCCAACGGCACCCCGATCCAGCTCTACACCTGCAACGGCAGCAACGCGCAGACCTGGACGGTCGGCACCGACGGCACCATCCGGGCACTCGGCAAGTGCATGGACATCACCAGCGCCGGGACCGCCAACGGCACCAAGATCCAACTGTGGGACTGCAACGGCACCGCCGCTCAGGTCTGGCAGGGCCAGAGCAACGGCACCGTACGCAACCCGCAGTCGGGTCGGTGCCTCGACGTGACTGACAAGAGCACCGCCGACGGCGCCCGGCTCCAGATCTGGGACTGCTACAACACCAGCAACCAGATCTGGCAACTTCCCTGACCTGACCCTCGGCAGGACCGCACACGCAGGGCCCTCGGTGGACGCGACAGGCGTCCGCCGGGGGCCCTCCGGCTTGCCCGACGACTCGGCAACGTCCCCGCCGGGTGCTGGCTCGTTGGGATCTGGAGATCGCCGAAGCGACGAGGGGGCGCCGTGATCGACCCTGGCGCGGCTCGCCCCGGTCCACCGGGGCGCGGATCCTGTCGGGTCACCCGATGACCAGTGGTGAACAGTCGGAACGGGGAGTGCTGCGCAGCGCCGAGAGCTCGCAGCGGGCCACCTTCCTCGAACTCTTCTTCGACCTCGTCTTCGTCTTCGCGCTCACCCGGATCTCCCAGCGACTGATCACCGACTTCACCGACCGCCGGAGCACCCTGCTCGCCGAGGCCGGCCAGACGCTGCTGCTCTTCCTCGCCCTCTGGCTGGTCTGGACCTTCACCGCGCTGACCACCAGCCGACTCGACCCGGATCAGCCGGCGATCCAACTCGTGGTGGTGGGCACGATGATCGGCGCGATGGTGATGGCGGTCGCGGTACCGAAGGGCTTCGGCGAACACGCGGTCATCTTCGCCGTGGCGTACCTCGCGCTCCAGTTCGGACGTACGCTCTTCCTCTTCCTCGCCCACCGCCGGCAACGGGACGTACCCCTGCGGCTCTTCATCTGGTTCGGTCTCAGCGCGGTGCCGTGGCTGATCGGCGGGATCAGCGACGATGCCCGGCTCCGCGGACTGCTCTGGACCATCGCCATCCTGCTCGACTACGGCGGAGCCGTCGGCGGGTGGCCTATCCCGAAGCTGGGCCGGGCACCCACCGTCGAGCTTCCGATCGCGGGCGAGCACCTGGCCGAGCGGTACCAGCAGTTCCTGCTGATCACCCTGGGCGAGTCGGTCCTGGTGATCGGCCTGACCTTCAGCGCCGCCAGCTTCGCCGTCGAACGGACCAGCGCGTTCCTGATCTCGTTCCTGACCACCGTGCTGCTCTGGCGGGTCTACTTCCACCAGGCCGGTCACCTGCTGCCGGTAGCGATCACCACCGCCCGCCAACCCGCCCGGTTCGGCCGGTCCATGTCCTTCTCCCACCTGCTCATGATCGCCGGCATCGTGCTCACCGCCGTCGGCTACGAACTCTCCATCGCCCACCCACTCGGGCACACCACCCCGGTCTGGCTCTACACCATGCTCGGCGGCCCCGCGCTCTTCCTCGCCGGCCGATCCCAGTTCGAGTACCAGGTGTTCGCCAGGGTCTCCCGGTCCCGGATCGGTGGACTGATCGCGCTGGCCCTGCTGACGCCGGCGATGCTGCACGTACCACCGCTGGCGGTCGGCGGTGCGGCGGCGGTCGTACTGGCGGGGGTGGCGGTCGCCGACGCGCTCCGCTCCCGTGGCCGGACGATGCCGGAGGCGCCCACACCGCCGACCTGACCAGCACCGCTGACGTCAACCGGCGCCGCCGGCCGGCGGGGGCTCAGATCGCTTCGGTACGGACCAGTCATGCCCCCGTACCGCTCACCGGCTCGGGGGCATGACCCGGAGGGTCCGCGTCGCCGCTCAGCTCCGCTGGTCGAGGACGTGCTGGGCGAGCAGTTCGCCGTGCTTCTCGGCGGAGGCGTGTCCCGCCTCCAACTGCTGACGGGCCTGGTCGCGCAGTCCGGCCATCGCGGGATTGCTCTCGGCAAGGGTCAGCTCGATCTCACTGACGTGCAGTTCCATGCCGAGCAGGTCGCCGAAGATCCGGCGGTAGTACGGCGTGGCGTGGTCCCAGCCTTCGCGAGGGGTGCCGGGGCCGTAGCCGCCGCCCCGGGAGGTGATCAGTGCCGCAGGGCGTCCCGCCAGTGGCGGCTTCTCCGTCCCGATCAGCCGCCGGTCGGTGAGCAGCAGGTCGATCCAGCCCTTCACGTGCTGGGAGACGCCGTAGTTGTAGAGCGGGACGGCGAGCAGGTACGCCTCGGCCGCGAACAGTTCGTCGACCAACGCGGTGACGAGCGCGACGGCCTCGGTCTGCTCGTCGGTGCGCTGGTCGGCCGGTACGAATCCCGCGGAGACCGCCGAGGTCCAGGCGTACGGCGGCAGGGGCGACGCGACCAGGTCACGCCGGGCGACGAGGCCGGACGGGTGGGTGCGGGTCCACGCCTTCTCGGCGGTGTCGGCGACCGCGCGGCTGGTGGAGCGCTCGCCCAGGATGCTTGAGTCGAGTCGGAACAGGCTCACTGCTTTCCTCCAAATGTTCTGCGTTGCAGACCAAATTATTCGCAGACCATCTAGAAGCCAACACAACTGTGACCCGAATCATCTGCCCAACATCACTACAGGATTACAGAAGATCTGTTGGGCAGATTATCTTTTGAGATCGTTATGCTGGGGATGTGTCCCACGATGCAGCCACCACGCCGAACGCTCCCGGGTCTCCCGACAGGGGCGAGCAGGTCGCAGCCGACCTGCTCAAGGACGACTTCGGTTGGGCACTCGGAGTCATCCTGCGGCGCTACTCGAAGGCGGTCGAGGAACTCCTCGACGACGTCCCCGGCGGCGCGCGGGGCTACCAGGTCGTCGCATCGGCGAGCCAGAACCTCGCCATGAACCAGGGCGCACTCGGTGCCCAACTCGGCATCGACCGGACCGTCCTCACCTACCTGATCGACGACCTGGAAGCCGCCGGACTCGTCTCCCGCCAACCCGACCCGAGCGACCGCCGCAGCCGCAGGGTGGTCGCCACGGAAGCCGGGCAGACCCTCTGGCAGGACCGGCGCAACGCCCTCACCACCGCCGAGACGGAGATTCTCTCCGTCCTCGGCAACGAGCAGCCTGCCTTCAAGGAACTGCTCCAGCGGGTCGCGACACACGCGGACCGCCTCGACCCGCTACACAACGCCTGCCAGGTGGTGGAAGAACTCACCGAACCGCGCGGCGGGCGCCGGCGGCGCCGTACCGCCTGATCGCCAGGTCTCCCGGATGACCATCCGCGCCTGACCAGAGGTGCGTTACAGCAGGTCCTCCACGGTGATCGGAAGGTGCCGCACCCGGCGCCCGGTGGCGTGGTGCACGGCGTTCGCGATCGCCGCCCCGGAGCCGACGATGCCGATCTCCCCCACCCCCTTGACGCCGAGCGGGTTGACCACCGTGTCGGTGACCTCGATCGTGTCGACCACCACGTCCGGCACGTCGGAGTTGACCGGGATCAGATAGTCCCCGAAGCTCGGGTTCGCCCATCGCCCGAGGCGGGCGTCCATCCAGCTCGCCTCCAGCAACGCGTGGCTCAGTCCCCAGAGCATCCCGCCCATGAGCTGGCTGTGCGCGGTCTTGCGGTTCAACACCCGGCCCGGCGCGAAGACACCCACCATCCGCCGTACCCGGATCAGGCCGAGGTCGGCGTCGACGGCGACCTCGGCGAACTGTGCGCCGAAGGTGTGCAGTCCGTACCCGGGATCCGGCGGCGGCGGAGTCCAGACACCCAACGTCTCGACATCCGGGGTGAACTGCCGCGACAGCATCTCGGCGTAGGTCTCGCCGACGTCGGGCCGGTCGCGTAGCCGCATCCGCCCGTCCTCGACCGACACCGCGCCCGGGTCCGCGCCGTGCAGCGGCGACTGCTCGTCCGCGACGGCCCGTCCGACAAGCTGGTCGCGCAGTTGCGTGGCCGCGAGGTGCACCGCCGCACTGACCGCGCCGGTGCCGGCGGACCCGACCGCCGCGGTGATGTTCGGCAGGTCGCTGCCGCCACCGACGAACCGGACCCGCTCGACCGGCAGGCCGAGGCCATCGGCGGCGACCTGGGTCATCGCGGTGGTCACGCCGGTGCCGAACTCCGACACACCCGCCTCGACCACCGCGCTGCCGTCGCTGTAGAGCCGGGCCCGCGCCCGCTGCGGATTCGGGGGTGCCACGTGCGGGTACGCGGACGCGGCCACCCCCCAACCGATCAACGTCCGCCCTTCCCGGCGGCTGCCCGGGTTCGGGTCACGCCCGGCCCAGCCGAAGAGATCCGCGCCCCGCTGGAAGCACTCGCGGATGCCGTTGCTCGACCACGGGTGGCCACTGGTCGGGTCGGTATCCGCGAAGTTGCGCAGCCGCAGTTCGATCGGGTCCACCCCGATTCGCTCGGCGAGTTCGTCCACTGCGCACTCCAGCGCGAAGATCCCCGTCGCCTCCCCCGGACCGCGCATGAACGTCGGGGTGATGGTGTTTCCCTTGGCGATCCGGTAGATCCCCTCGTAGTTCGGCGTGCGGTAGAGGATCCCGGGCGACTGGAGCGAGGTCTCCGCCCAGTCGTCGAAGTATGAGGTGATGGAGAGCTTGTGGTGACGCAGGGCGGTCAATCGGCCCCCGGCGTCAACGCCGAGGGTGACGTGCTGCTCCTGCTCCTCGCGGTGCCCGCAGGAATGGAACATCTGCTCCCGGCTCAGGGAGAGCCGGACCGGCCGCTCCACCTGGCGGGCGGCGAGCGCGGCCAGGGTGACATGTGGCCAGATCATCGCCTTGCTGCCGAAGCTGCCGCCGACGAACTCGCTGACCACCTTGATCTGGGTGGGCGAGATGCCGAGCAGCGTCGCCACGGTCAACTGGGTGGCGGTCGGTCCCTGGGTGGAGTCGTAGACGGTGAGCCGGTGGGCGTCGTCCCAGACCACGGTGCTGGCCGAGGGCTCGATCGGGTTCTGGTGGTTGGCCGCGAACCGGTAGGTCACGTCGACCCGATCCGTCGCCTGGCCGAGGCCGGCTTCCACGTCACCCCGGACAACCCGGCCTGGCAGCATCCCGCCGAAGATCCGCTCCGGCTCGTACGCCTGGTCGCGTACCTGGTCGAGGGTGGTTTTGGCCGGCGTCTCCTCGTAGTCGACGCGGAGCAGGCTGGCAGCGTGCTCGGCGCGTTCGACCGTGTCGGCGACCACGATGGCGACCGGCTGACCGGCGTAGTGCACCACGTCGTCCTGCATCGGGAAGTAGCTCTGTCCCGGGGCCGCCATCCCGGCCAGTGAGGGAAGCAGTTTCGGTGTGCCGGGGATCTTCGGCAGGTTGAGGTGGGTGAGTACGGCGATTAGCCCGTCGGCCCGTTGAGCCGCGCCGGTGTCGATCGCGACGATCCGGCCGCTCGCCACCCGGGCGCCGACCAGGACCGCGTGCACCAGTCCGGGCAGCACCAGCTCGGCGGTGTAGCGGGCGGTGCCGCTGACCTTGGCCCGGCCGTCGACCCGGTCGAGGGTGGTGCCGATCGCCGGGCTCATGCCGCGCCTCCCGTTCCCGCGCTCTGCCGCCAGTCGTCGGCGGTGACCATCTCCAGGGCCCGTACGATGCTGCGCCGGGCAAGCTCGATCTTGTATTCGTTCATCCCGTGTGACACCGCCGGCAGCAGTTCCGCCCGCGCCGCCTCGCCGAAGTTCTGCACCGTCGCGGGCACCCCGGTCAGCAGCCGCTCGGCCTGACGTGCCCGCCACGGCTTGGTGGCCACCCCACCGAGCGCGAGCCGTACGTCGCTGATCGTGCCGCCGTCCAACGAGATCGCGACCGCGACCGCGACGAGCGCGAACTCGTACGAGTCCCGGTCGCGGACCTTGAGGTAGAGCGACCGTTCCGCCACCGGTTGGGGCGGAACCTCGACCTCCACGATGAGTTCACCGTGACCGAGCGGGTGCTCGCGTTCCGGGTTCTGCTCGGGCAGCAGGAAGAAGTCGTCGATGTCGATCCGACTCCGGCCGAAGGAACTCTCGGTGTGCACCACGGCGTCGAGCGCGACCAGCGCGACGGCGAGGTCGGAGGGGTGGGTGGCGATGCACTTGTCGCTCGTACCGAGCACCGCGTGCTCCCGGTTGACGCCGTGCAGCGCGGCGCACCCGCTGCCCGGCGACCGCTTGTTGCAGCCGGCGGCGAGGTCGCGGAAGTAGCCGCAGCGGACCCGCTGCATCAGGTTGCCACCGATCGAGGCCATGTTGCGCAGTTGCGGGGAGGCGCCGAGCAGGAGCGACTGGGAGATCACCGGGAACCGTGTCCGGACCAGCGGGGCCTGGGCCACGTCGCTCATTCGGGCCAGGGCGCCGATCCGTAGCCCTCCCCCGGGTGTCGGGTCGATCTGGCGCAGCGGCAGGTCGTTGATGTCGACCAGCCGGCCGGGCTGTTCGACGTAGATGCGCAGCAGGTCGACCTGGGTGGTGCCGCCGGCAAGGAAGGAGCTGTCCGCGTCCGCGCTGACGACGCCGACGGCGGTGGCGACGTCGGCCACCCGCGAGTAGCTAACGGGTCGCATCGGTCCCCCCGATGCCCATCTCGTCGCGTACCTGCCGGATCGCGGCCCGGATGTGCGGGTACGCCGCACAGCGGCAGAGGTTGCCGCTCATCCACTCGCGAATGTTCGCGTCGTCGGGCTGGTGTCCCTCGTGCAGGAACGCCACCGCCGACATGATCTGGCCGGGGGTGCAGTAGCCACACTGGAAGGCGTCCCGCTCGATGAAGGCGGCCTGCATGGGGTGGAGTTCGCCATCCTGGGCGAGCCCTTCGATGGTGGTGATCTCCCGGGCTTCGCAGGTGATCGCCAGGGTCAGGCAGGCGAGCACCCGCCGCTTGTCGACCCAGACCGTGCAGGCACCGCAGGCGCCCTGGTTGCAGCCCTTCTTGGTACCGGTGAGGTCGAGCCGGTCGCGGAGCGCGTCGAGCAGGCTTACCCGAGGTTCGATCGGGATCGTCCGTGGCACTCCGTTGACGGACAGCGTGATCATGACTTCCCCTGGGCCGCGTACGACCGCGGTGTCCGCGGTCCCCACCGCCCCGACGTACGACTTCACGCCGCACCACCCCCGCTCCTGGTCCAGGCGAGAGTATCGAGAAATCACTCTGTATCAGACAAAACCCGCCAAAAGCCTCCAGGGCTGACCGCTGTCGGACACCCCGACCTCGACCGGCGACTCCGGCCTCCAGCCACGCCGTTTTCACACCAGGACCGGTGTGCCGCCGAGCGTCGAGCCGCGCAGGCGGGCGGCGTCCTGGCTGGGCGGCGCGCCGAACTGACGGCGGTACTCACGGCTGAACTGTGACGGGCTGTCGTAGCCCACCCGCATGCCGACTCCCGCGACATCGTGGGGATGCGCGGCGAGCAGGAGTCGGGCCTCCTGTAACCGGATCTGTTTCTGGAACTGGATCGGGCTCATCGCGGTGACCGCCTGGAAGTTGCGGTAGAAGGCGGACGCGCTCATGCCGGACATCTGCGCCACGTCCTCGACACGGAACGCCTGCATGTAGTGGTCACGGATCCACCGGACCGCCCGCGCGACGTGAGTGAGGCTGCTGTCGGCAAGACCGAGTTGGCGGACGACGGCACCCTGCTCGCTGGTGATCAGCCGCCAGAGGACCTCCCGTTTGACCAGCGGCGCGAGCACCGCGCGGTCACGTGGCTGGTCGAGCAGACGCAGCAGCCTGATCACCGCATCGAGGAACTCGTCGGACGCGTCACTGACGGCCAGGCCGGACGGTGTGCCGCTGCCGGCGGGCGGAATGTCGCCAGAGGCCGCCTGCAAGAGCAGTTCGGCAATGGCGGCCGGGTGCAGGGTCAGGCCGAAGCCCAATGCCGGCCGCTCGGGGCTGGCCTCGGTGAAGTGGCCGGTGATCGGCAGGTCGACCGAGGCGACGAGGTACTGACCGGCGCGGTACTCGTACACGCGGTCACCGAGTGCGATGCGTTTCGCGCCCTGGGCGATGAGTGCGAGCACGGTGCCCGACATCGACGCCGACGGCGGTGGCGGCTGCTCGACCTTCGAGATCAGGACGCCGTCAATGGCGGTGGTCATGTCCGCTCGGGCATGTCGGGCGAGCAGGGTGCGCAACTCGTCAAGGCTCACGGACCGATTGAAGCACGGAACGATACTCGCGGCAAAGGTAGGATCAGGCAAGAGGTAAGGAGCATCCTTCTAACGTTTTTACTGGTCACAGTGTTTACATGGGTAGGTCGATATCCCAGGAACACGCGACAGTTCCACGAATGAGGAGATGCCCGATGACCGTCGACCACGGTTTCCACGCCACCATGACCGCGAAGCCCGGAAAGGGCGACGAGCTGGTCGAGTTCCTGCTCAACGCGCCGTCCCTGCCCCACGAGGACTGCGTCGTCTTCCTGGTCAGCCGCTCGGCCAGCAACCACGACATCGTCCACGTCACCGAGGGCTGGACCAGCGAAGAGGCCCACCGCAGGTTCTTCGCGACCGAGGAGGCGACAGCGCTGGTCGCGAAGCTCCAGCCGCTGCTCGCCGGCGAGTCGCAGTACGCCGACGCGGTGCCGGTCGGCGGCAAGGCCGCTTTCTGAGCCTGCCGGTCTGACGGCCCGCCCGCGCCGCCGGACAAGAGATCGACCTAATCCCCCTCGACGAAGGAACCCACCGTGACGCTGGCACGCCCCGACACCGACCCCGAGTTGCGCGCACTTCTCGCCGACATGCCGCTCATCCCCCAGCTCACCCCCGAGGTGCTCGCGCAGATCCGCCAACTCCCACCGACCCCGGTCGAGACCCTGCTCGAAGGTCGCGCGGTCGATCGGCACGAGGTCACCGTTCCCAGCCCGGACGGTGCGCGGATCCCGCTGGAGATCTTCCGCCCGACCGGGGCCGACCGCTCCACGTCGGCACCGTGCGTCTACTGGATGCACGGCGGCGGAATGGTCATGGGGGACCGCTTCTCCCAGATCGACATCCCGCTCGAATGGCTCGACCGGTTCGGCGCCGTCGTGATCTCCGTGGACTACCGGCTCGCCCCGGAGTCCACCCGCACGACGTTGGTCGACGACTGCTACCAGGGTCTGCTCTGGGTCGCCGAGCACGCCGACGACCTGGGCGTCGACCCCAACCGCATCGTCGTCGCGGGCACCAGTGCCGGCGGCGGCCTCGCCGCCGGAGTCACCCTGATGGCACGGGACCGAGGCGGCCCGACGATCGCCGCCCAGATGCTGATCTACCCCATGCTCGACCACCGCAACAACACCACCTCAAGCCGGCAGTACGCCGGCGGCCCGGGTGTCTGGACCCGCGAGATGAACGAGTTCGGATGGCGGTCGGTGCTCGGCGACCTCCCCGACGAGGACGTGCCCAGCTACATCTCACCCGCGCTCGCCGACGACCTCTCGGGCCTGCCGACCACCTACGTCGACGCCGGCACGGCCGAGGTCTTCCGCGACGAGGACGTCGACTACGCGACGCGGATCTGGGCGGCCGGCGGCCAGGCGGAACTGCACGTCTGGGCAGGCGGCTTCCACGGATTCGACGCGCTGTACCCGCAGGCGCGGGTCTCGGCCGCGGCACGCCGCACCCGCACCGACTGGCTCGCTCGGGTCCTGAACCCGGCGACTGAGGCGTAGGCGACCGAAACCTGGCGCGATACGTGGTTCGGCCGGTTGGTCTCCCCGGGTCCGCCCGGCCGAACCATTCGTACGGTCATTCGGGACTGGCGGCGCACCGCATGGTGACGCTCAGAACGGCCCCGTAACGTCTTTCCCGTGAATCGAACCTGGGATTACACCAGCTCGTTGCTCGCCGCCAACCCAGAGCCTGATTCGGGCGGGATCGTGGGTTTTGTCACCGGCCTGATGGAGACCCTCGGTGGTCCCGGCGCCGGGCTGGCGGTCGCCCTGGAGAACCTGTTCCCGCCCATCCCGAGCGAGGTGATCCTGCCGCTGGCCGGGTTCACCGCCAGTCAGGGCAACCTGAGCCTGTTCAGCGCGATCATCTGGACCACCATCGGCTCGGTGGTCGGCGCGCTCGCGCTCTACTACGTCGGCGCACTGCTCGGTCGGGACCGGGTACGCGCGATCGCCGCGAAACTGCCGTTGGTGAAGCTCGCCGATGTCGACCGGACCGAGGCGTGGTTTCTGAAGCACGGCGTCCAGGCGGTCTTCTTCGGCCGGATGATCCCGGTCTTCCGCAGCCTCATCTCCATCCCGGCCGGGGTGGAACGGATGCGGGTCACCACGTTCCTGCTCTTCACCGCACTGGGCAGCCTGATCTGGAACACCGTCTTCGTGCTGGCCGGTTATTTCCTCGGCGAGAACTGGCACGTGGTCGAGAGTTACGTCGGCGTCCTCCAGAACGTGGTGATCGCGGTGTGCGTGATCGCGGTCGGCTACTTCGTTGTCACCCGGGTACGCCGCGCCCGGCAGGCGAAGCTGGCGCCGGAGGAGGCGGACCAACCGGATCAGCCGTGGCAGGGGCAGTCGTGGGACGTACAGCCGGCGGCGGACCCGTACGCCGGGTATCCGGGTCAGGCCGATCCGGTCGCCGGGGCCCGCGCCCAGCGGGGCACGCTCTACGGCACCCCGCGCCGCCCCGACGACCACTGGTGAAGGAAGGGCCCCTTGTTATCGCTTTCGGTAGAGGAAGGGGCCCCTCCTCACCAGTCGTCAGGGTCGCGCCGGCTCCGGGACGCGCACCGTGACGACGGGCTGCGAGACCGCCGGGTCGCCGTGGGAGAGGCTGGGCAGCCAACCGAGCCACCTGGGCAGGTACCAGTTCCGCTCGCCGAGCAGGACCATCACCGATGGCAGCAACACGGCCCGGACGATGGTCGCGTCGATCAGCACCGCGACAGCCAGACCGAAACCGAGTTCCTTCATCGAGACCAGCGACCCGGTGGTGAAGAGCCCGAAGACCGCGACCATCACCAGCGCGGCACTGGTGATCACTCCTGCGCTGCTCCGGATGCCTCGGGAGACCGCGAGCTTGGTCGGCCAGCCCCGGTCGTGCCCTTCGCGGATCCGGCTGAGCACGAAGACGTGGTAGTCCATCGAGAGCCCGAACAGGATCACGAACAGGAAGAGCGGCACCCAGTTGGTGATCGACCCACTGGACTCGAAGCCGAGCGGTCCCTCACCGAAGCCGTGCTGGAAGACCAGGACCAGCAGGCCGTACGCGGCGGCGACGGAGAGCAGGTTGAGCACGATCGCGGTGCACGCCACCACCAGTGACCGGAACGAGACGAGCAGCAGCAGGAACGCCAACCCGAGCACGAACCCGAAGACCAGCGGGGCGCTGCGGCCCATCGCGTCGTTGTAGTCGACCGAGTCGGCCGCCCGTCCGGTCATCAGCACCTCCGTACCGGCGACCCCGGCGGTCGCGGCCGGGATGACGTCGTCGCGCACTGTCCGTACCGCCTGCTCGGAGGTGGCGTCGATGCCGGAGCCGGAGAGGCCCGCGCTGACGATCGCGACCGTACGGTCCGGGTTCACCTCGACCTTCACCGGCTGGTGCAGCGCGCCGGAGGCCAGCCCTCGCGTCTTGATGTCGTCGATGACGCCGGTGACCGCGGCGCTGGTCACGTCGTCGGCCCGGACGGTGATCAGGGCCGGGTCGCCGCCGCCGGGGAAGGCGGTCTGGACCTGGAGGAAGGTGGCGAGCGCTGGGGAGGAACCCTTCAGCGAGGTGATGTCCTCCTCCGCGGTCCGCATGCCGAGCGCCGGCACGGCGAGGGCAAGCAGTGTGGTCGCGGCGAGGACGGCGGCCAGCCCTGGCCGGCGGAGCACCACACCGAGGAAGCGACTCCAGCCGCGTCCGTTCGACCCGCGCCGGTACAGGCCCGGCACCCGGCCGAGGTCGATCCGGTCGCCCAGCTTCGACAGGACCGCCGGCAGCACGGTGAGCGAACCGAGGGCGGCGATCGCGACCACCAGGATGGTGCCGGTGGCGAGGCTGTTGAAGGCGGTGTCGCGGGTCAGGAACATGCCGGCGGTCGCGACGATGACGGTCAGGGCGGAGATCAGCACCGCCCGGCCGGAGGTGGCCGCAGCGATCGCCAGTGCCCATTCGGGGTCGGCGCCCCGGGCCCGTTCCTCCCGTTCCCGGCGCAGGTAGAACAGGCAGTAGTCGACGCCGACGGCGAGACCCATCAGCAGCATCAGGTGCATGGTGGTGTCGACCGTGGGAATCAGCCGGCTGGCCGCCGCGAGCAGACCGAGCGAGGCGGCGAACGCGGTCAGGGCCAGGCCTATCGGGAGTACGGCGGCGAGCAGCGCGCCGAACGCCACGATCAGGATGCCGAGTGTCACCGGGATGGAGAGCAGCGACAACCGGTGCATGTCGCCGGAGAGGATGGTGACGATCGACTCGTCGATGCTCGCGTCTCCGGTCTGGGCGACCAGCAGGTCTGGATGCTCCCGTTGTACGTCGGCGACGGCGTCGCGTACGGGGCCGACCCGGTCTGCGGCGGTGTCGGCCGGCCCGGTCAGGTCGAAGGTGACCAGCGCGGCGTGCCGATCTGCCGAGACGGTGTCGGCGTTGACGTTTGCGGTCAGGCCCGTTGCCTCGACGGCGGTGACGGTGGCGGTGATCGCGTCCCGGAACGCGGGCGCGTCCACCTCTAGCGAGTCGCCACGGATCAGCACCATCTCGCCGGCCTGGTCGGGGAAACCGGCTGCGGCGATGAGTTCGGTGGCCCGACCGGAGTCGCCGTGGCCGTACTCGCTGTCGGTGGCGTTGACGGTGCCGACGGCTGCGCTGAGCGCGGTCGCCGCGATCACGAACAGCAGCCAGCCGAGGATGGCCGTGGTGCGGTGCCGGGTACTCCAGCCGGCGATTCGCGCGGCGACGTTGCCGGCGGGCCTGCGTCGTGGTCCGGCGTACGGGTCCGGCCGGGCCGGCGGCGAGGGAACGGTCGTCGTGGTCATGGTTCGACGCTATGAGCCGGGCCGGCCGGGATCGATCCAGCTCACACCCCGGTTGCCGGTAGGGCTGACCGGGTCGTCCCGGTAGGGCAGGCCCAACCGTCCGGCCGGCACGCGGAGGCGACATCAATCATGAACCGTTTCATAAAGGGGAACTTCCCCCATGAAGCGTCGCAATCGTCGTACGCCGACTCCCCTCACTCCGGCCGACAACACCGCTCACAGCAGGTACTTTTGCTGGCTGGCGAAACAACCCGGACACCATCCGGTAACCGCTATTGACACCACGACAACCACGCCCCTACCGTCTGCGCTTGTATCGTTTCAGCTCTCTCGATGGAACAGCCGCGAGGAGGACGGAATGAGGGGTCTCACCACCAGACCATTCGGACGGACACTCGGTGTCCTCTGCGCCGCGACGCTGGCACTGGCCGGCGCCGCCTGCGGTGCGGGCGATCCGGCGGACAAGGACGACAACGCACCGGTCACCCTCCAGTTCGTCTGGTGGGGCAACGACGACCGGGCGGAGAAAACCCGCGCCGCCGTAGAACTCTTCGAAAGCAAGCACCCGAACATCACCGTCGAGACATCCTTCGGCGCCTATGACGCGTACTTCCAGAAGCTCTCCACCCAGATTGCCGGCGGCGACACCCCGGACGTGGTCCAAATGGACCGGGCCTACTTCCGCGAGTACGCCGAGCGCAACGCGCTGCTCGACCTCACCCCGTTCCTCGGCCGGACCCTGCACAACGAGGACGTGGCCAAGGCGCTCAAGCCGGCCGGCGAATTCGGCGACGCCGTGTACGGCATCCCCGCCGGGCTCACCACCCAGGGCCTCGCCTATGACCCGCAGGTCTGGGAGAAGGCCGGCGTCGCCGCACCGACCACCACCTGGACCTGGGACGACTTCCTCGCCGCCGCCACCAAGCTCAGCCAGAGCAGTGGTGGCAAGGTCGCCGGCACCACCGACTTCGGGTGGGCCATCGACTGGTTCGACGCCTGGCTGCAACAGCGTGGCAAGACCCTCTACACCGAGGACGCCAAGCTGGGCTTCACCGTCGGCGAGCTGACCGAGTTCTGGAACCTCACCGCCCAGTTCCGCGCTGCCGGCGCGGCCACCCCGGCAGCGGTGACCACCCAGGTCGACGGCGCGATGCCCACCTCCGCGTTCGTCAAGAAGCAGTCCTACTCGGAGATCAACTACGACTCCAGCTTCACCGCCTACCGCAGCTCGTACGGCGAGTCGGTGGCGTACGGACCGCTGCCCAGCAACACCGACAAGCGCGGCATGGTGGCACACGCCTCGATGTCGTTCAGCGTCTCCCGGGGCACCGAACACCCGGACCAGGCCACCATGCTGGTCGACTTCCTGATCAACGACGTGGAGGCGGGCAAGCTGCTCGGGGTGGCGCGCGGTCTGCCCACCAACACCAAGGTGCTCGCCGCGGTGGCTCCGGCACTCGCCCCCGGCGACAAGGCGGTCTACGACTACCAGCAGTCCGTCGCCGCCCTGCTGCTCCCCACCCCGCCCGCCCAGCCGAAGGGTGGCGGTGCGATCAAGCAGGAATTCCAACGGATCTACGACGAGATCATCTTCGGCAGGCTGCCGATCGGCGACGGCGCCAAGCGCCTGGTCGACGAGGCGAACGACGCCCTGGGCTGAGCCCAGCCCCACCGAACCTCCGTTCCGCACCTTCCACGCACCGTCGCAGAGAGGGTACGTCCGCTATGGAGTCACATCTCACGCCCACTCCGAATCCCCAGCCCGACTCCCCAGAAACCGAGACACCGGCCCTGTCCCGCCGGCTGGTGCTCCGCACCGGGGCGGTGGCGGCAGCCGCCGTACCGCTCGCCGGTGCCCTGGCCGCACCCGGCGCCGCCCAGGCCGCACCCGAGACCGGCGGCGGCACCACCGAAGCCGCTCCGGTGGCGGCGGTGGTCCCCGGACCGGCCAAGCTCCGCTGGCTCGACGGCCCACCGACCAGCAGCATCGGCGCCACCTTCGGGGTTCCCTGGCCGCGCGGCGGCCACCAGCCGGGCACCGAGTTCTGGGCCAGGGTCGGACACGACGCCGTGCCGCTGGACAGTTGGCCGCTCGCCTACTGGCCGGACGGCACGCTCAAGTGGACCGGCCACGCGATCGGCGCCAACGCCGCGCTCACCGACGAGTTGGAGATCCACCGCGGCAGGCCGACCAAACCGCCGCGCCGGATCGCCGTCACCGAGACCAGCGCCTGGCTGGAGGTGAACACCGGCGTCATCCGTACCCGGGTGATGAAGAGTGGGAACTTCCTGATCCACTCGATCAACCGGGGCCAGAAGAAACTCGCCTCCGAGGGCAAACTGGTCCTGTTGCTGGAGGACCGCACCCACGAGGAGAACGGCGGGCTCAAGACCGTCGAGTACGCCGGCACGGCCACCTCGGTCGAGGTCGAGCGGCTCGGTGATTCCTCGGCGGTCATCCTGGTCAAGGGGACCTACAACGGCAAGAACAACCGCAAGATCCTGCCCTTCACGCTGCGGCTCTACTTCTACCTCAACGCGGAGTCGGTGCGCCTGGTGCACTACTTCGTCTTCGACGGCGACCACAAGGTCGACTTCGTCAAGGGTCTCGGCCTCACCTGGGGCGTGCCGATGGTCAGCGACGAGGTGCACAACCGGCACGTCCGGTTCGTCAGCACCGAGGGCGGTGTCTGGGGCGAGGCCGTACGGGTGATGTCCGGCCTGCGCCGGGACGCCGGCTCGGCGGTCACCACCGCCCAGTTCAACGGAGTCGCCACTCCCCCGGTCAGCGCCTGGCCCTCCGGAGTCCGGTCCGAAATCGACGACGTGCCGATCTGGAACGACTACAAGCTGGTCCAGGCCAGCCCGGACGCGTTCCACATCGCCAAGCGGACCGGTGCCCACAGCACCTGGCTGGACCACGCCGGGCACGGCAAGCGGGCCGCCGGGCTCGGTTACGTCGGCGGGGTCAGCGGCGGGATCGCCTTCGGTCTCAAGGACTTCTGGCAGCGCTTCCCGACCCAGCTCGACATCCGTAACGCCGGTGGCTACAACACCACCGCCACCGTCTGGTTCTGGTCGCCGGACGCGCCCGCGATGGACCTGCGGCACTACGACAACAAGCGGCACGGGCTCAACCTGATGTACGAGGAGCCCGGCCGGGGCATCGACGACATCGCCGCCACCCCGGAGGGGATGGCCCGCTCGCACGAGGTGACCATCTGGGCCCTGGACGCCACCCCGTCCCGGGACCGCCTGGTCGAACTGGCCCGCGAGGTGCAGCAACCGGCGCGAATCGTGCCGACCACGGCGTACCTGCACGAGCAGCGGGTCTTCGGCGAGTGGGGCCTGATCGACAAGTCGACGGCCACACGGACGACGCTGGAGAACAGCATCGACGCCAGCATCGCGTACTACCAGGGGCAGGTCGACCAGCGACACTGGTACGGCTTCTGGCACTACGGCGACGTGATGCACAGCTACGACAACTCCCGCCACGCCTGGAAGTACGACGAGGGCGGCATGGCGTGGCAGAACGGCGAGCTGAACATCGACATGTTCCTCTGGTACCAGTTCCTGCGCTCGGGCCGGTCGGACGTCTTCGCGATGGCGGAGGCGATGACCCTGCACCTGGCCGAGGCGGACTCGTACCACGCCGGACCGTTCGCCGGTCTCGGCTCCCGGCACAACGTGGTCCACTGGGGCGACGGCGCCAAGGAGGCGCGGGTCAGCGCGTCGATCCTGAAGCGGGTCTACCACTACCTCACCGCCGACGAGCGCACCGCCGACTACATGCACCACATGCTCCAGGTCGACCAGACCCTGCTACGGGTGGAACCGCTGCGGCAGATCCTGCCGCCGCCGACCGCACCGACCCGGGTCCGGATCGGCCCGGACTGGACCGCGGTGGCGAGCAACTGGCTGGCCGAGTGGGAACGGACCGGCAACACCCACTACCGGGATCTGCTGCTGCGAGGCATGCAGGACATCGGAGCCATGCAGTACGGCTTCTTCAGCGGCTTCGCCGGGGCGGTCGGCTTCGACCCGGCGACCGGTGCGCTGACCACCGAGGGAACCGAGTTCCGCGACTCGTACAACCTGATGTTGCTCTTCGGTGGTGACCAGTTCCTCTACGAGCTGGTCGAACTGCTCGACGTGCCGGCCTTCAAGGAGCACCTGGTCAAGTTCGCGCTCTACGTCAACGGCACCGCCGCCGAGCGGACCGCGTTGTACGGGCGCAACTTCGGGCCGGGGACGTTCAACCAGTTCTACTCGCGGATGCTCGCCTGGGTCGGCAAGCAGCGCTCCGACAACACGCTCAAGCAGCGGGCATGGACCGGGATGGGTCCGAACAACGGCAACTTCCCGCCGGTGCAGACCATCTCCGGCACCACCACGCTGACCCCGGTCGACTACGCACCGGGCGTCTCGACCAACGATGTCGGCCAGCGCGGTCTGACCGTCATCCAGCTCCTCGGCCTCGCCCCGGAGCAGGCTCCATAGCTAGACAGGTAGGTCAGGGTCAGGGGCGCCGCCTGTCACGGGCGGCGCCCCTCCTCGCGTGAACAGCCCCTTTTCGCACACATCGCGTACAGACATCACCTATGGTCGGATGAGGTGCCGTCCGGACACACCTGCGCGAGTCGGAGCGCCTATCCGTGCGGCCCATCTCCACCAAGGGGTGATTTCCGTGGCCGAGTCCGACTACTACCCGGAATGGATCGACCAGCTCGACGAGAACGTGGTGCTCCAGGCGGCCGTACTGAACGCGGACATCACCGGCCGGGACCAGGTACGGAAAATACTTCAGTACGCCCGGACCCTGTACGAGTTCCAGGACTTCCGATTCGCGGGCCGCTACGACGACGGGTGGATCGAGGAATACCGGTCGAAGGTCCGGGGCGTCACGACCCACAACATCGCGATCATCCACTACAACGATCAGGGCAGGGTCGACCAGCTCGTCATGAACCACCGCCCGCTCTCGGCGATGTTGCGGTTCTCCCAGCTCGTCGGCGAACATTTCGGGGACGAGTTCGGGCCGGACATGTTCTACCGCCCGAGCGGGCAGGGGGTTTGACGTGCCGGACGGATGGCAGTGGGACAGCACCCTGTTCCGGGGCAGCGCGGCCTACTACGGGTCCGGCCGGCTGCCGTACGCACCGGGCTTCGCCCAGACGCTGGCCACCGCACTCGACCTGGACGGCCGGGGTCGACTCCTCGACGTCGGCTGCGGACCAGGCACCGTCACGCTCGCCCTGGCGCCGTTCTTCAGCGAGGCGATCGGTCTCGACCCGGACAGGGACATGCTGGCCGAGGCCGAACGACAGGCCAAGCGTGGCGAGGTGACCAACGTACGTTGGGTGGCTGCCCGCGCCGAGGACCTGCCAGCCGGTCTGGGTGAGTTCCGGGTCGTGGCGTTCGCCCAGTCCTTCCACTGGACGGATCGGGACCAGGTCGCCGCGACCGTGTGGGAGATGCTGGCACCGGGCGGCGCGTTCGTGCACGTGAGCGACCTCAAGAATCCGCCCGCCGAACCCACGCCGCTGCCACTGCCCGCTCCCCCGTACGCGCGGATCGGTGACCTGGTCCGGCACTACCTCGGCCCGGTACGCCGCGCGGGGCAGGGCAAACTCGTCAACGGTACGCCGAGCGGGGAGGACCGCGTCCTGGCGCGAGCCGGGTTCGACAGCTTCGAACGACGGGTGGTGCCGGCCGGGAACATCGTGATCCGGAGCGCGGACGACCTTGTGGCGTGGACGTTCTCCCGATCCGACTCCGCCCCGCACCTGTTCGACGACCGACTGGCGGACTTCGAGCGGGACCTGCGCACACTGCTGCGGCAGGCGTCACCCGAGGACCGTTTCGCCGAGCACCTTCCGCCGACCGAGATCATGATCTGGCGAAGGCCGTACGGCGAGCGGTGACCGGCGGCCGTACGGCCCCGCTCCGGTGATCTCGCGCTAGCGCGTATCCCCCTCGCACCACGTCCCGGGCCTGCACAGGCGGGACCACATGCGTTGGCCGTCCACGTCCAGGCACTGCCCGGACGCGGCCCGCCAGACCACCCGGCACCACATCTACCGTTACGTCCACTATGGATAACTTGTCCGAGCGCCTGATCCCGATCCTCGGCAACCGGTGTGTCGAGGAGCGCAACGACCTGCACCCGATCGACCCGGGCCTGGGCATCCCGCCCGATTCCCGGGTTCTTTACGAACGCTTTCTTGGCGGGGAGTCCGTACGGCGACAACCCTGATGATCGAGCAACGACCCGCGAAGGAGGGAGCCCGGACGTGACCGAGCCCGACGACGACCTGAGCGCCCCGCACCGCCCCGGCGACGACTGGCGCTGCCGCGACGACGGCCAGCCATGGCCGTGCCCGATCTTCCGACAGCGAATGCGGTTGCTTTACCCGGACGACCCGCACCGACTCGCCGCGTTCATGCGTCACTTCCGCGACAAGGCGGCCCCCGCGCTGCCTGAATTGACCGCCAAGCAGGTCGAGGCCCGGTTCATCGGTTGGATCAACGACTCGCCGCCGCGCCGGCTGCACATCGTCTGACCCGGCCATCGACGCCGGCGCATCGCGTCTTGCCATCACCCTTGCCCGGCGAGCATGATCGTCGTTCGTGGACCGGGCTCTCGAAGTGACGACACACATCCTGATCGTGGCGCTGCTGACGTTCAAACTGGCGGCGGTGGTCCGGGGTACGAGATACCGCGACCGGTTCCACGAACAGATCAACGCCACGCCCGAGGCGCGGAGCGTGTTCTACCGCCGGTTCATGGTCACCTCGTGGGCGGTGGCCGCCCTGGTCCCGGTCATCGTCCTCGCCAGCCCCGACCTGACCGCCACCGACGTCGGTTGGGCCTGGCCGAGCGGCGACGGGCTCGACTACCTCTTCGCGGCGGCGATGGTGGTGGCGCTCGGGCTCGGCGGCCTGCTCGCCCGACACCGGATGCGCCGTGGACACGTCTATGCCAGCCGGGCCCGGTCGGCCTCGATCGTGCCCCAGACGAGGCGCGAACGCCGACTCGCGGTCGCGGTCTCCGTCACCGCCGGCATCACCGAGGAAGCGATCTACCGGGGTTTGTTCATCGCGGCCGGCGTGCTCGTGTACGACCTGCCGAAGCTGCTGGTAGTGGTGGCCAGCCTGGTGCTCTTCGTGGCCGGGCACACCTACCAGGGCCGTCTCGCGCTGCTCGGCATCGCCTACTCCGGCAGCGTCTTCACCGTCCTCTACCTGGTCTCGGGCAGCCTCCTGCTGGCGATCGTGGTGCACGTCTGGCAGGACCTGGTGGCACTGCTGCTGATCCCCGCCCGGACCACGGCGCCCGCCTCCACCGAAGCCGAACCAGCGCTGGAGATCACCCGATCCGACCAGGTCACACTGGCCGGGCCGCCATCGCCGCAGCCGACCACACCGCAGCCGACGCCGCGCCCCGTGGTGCGTGCGCCGATCCCACGATGACCGGAGCCCGCACCGACGGGGCGAAACGGAGTCAGTCGAGCGCGAACGTGCCGGTGACGATCTCGCCCGCCGGCTCGTATCTGGTCATGATGACGCCGGTGGAGGAGACGGTGCTGTCGACGAGCTTCAGCCCGGCGGGCAGGGTGCCCTCGGCGAAGAGCCGCTTGCCCGACCCGACCACCAACGGAAAGAGCCAGAGGCGGTACTCGTCGACGAGGCTGTGGCGCAGCAGCGTCTGCATCAGATTCCCACTGCCGTGCACCTGTAGCTCTGGCCCGTCGCCCTGCTTGAGTGCCGCGACCGCCTCGGCCGCGTCACCCTCGATCAGGACCGAGTTGCGCCACTTCAGCTCCGGACGGCTGCGCGAGGCGACGTACTTGGTGGCACCGTTCAGTGCCGTGGAGGCGGCGTCCTCCGGGGCGTTCGGCCAGTGCGCGGCGAAGATGTCGTAGGTCTTGCGGCCCAGGACGAGGTCGAACGGCGGCGCCATCGACGCACCCATGACCTCACCCATCCGCTCGTCCCAGTAGTTCACCGACCAGCCGCCGTACGCGAAGCCGCCCTCGTCGTCCTCCCCCGGGCCGCCGGGGGCGTGCATGACGCCGTCGAGGGTCAAGAAGGTGTTCACGATCAGCTTCCGCATCCCTGGGTCCTTCCGATCGAATCGCGGGTACGCGCGCCTCAGCTACGGACGGCAACCGCCCCACTGACGTACAACCAGTCGGTTGTAGGTTATTGACGGCCGTCCCCGAACGCAAGCACCTGCGCGGATCAGGGGGCGGTGGCGGTCACGAAGACCCGCCGTATCGAATCGAACATCTCCAGGGAACGCCGCCCCTCCGCCTGGAGCGACCGCATCGCCTGGTCCGACCCGACCACGGCGACCACCTCCTCCCACATCTCCCGCTCGGCCTGCCGCCACTCGCGCATGTCGCGCACCTCCACCTCGACAAAGCCGGCTTCCGGCAGGTCCCGCCGAAGATCCACGTGGTGCAGGCGGGGCGGGATTCGCTCGTCCGACGGGTCGACCACCTCCCAACCGGTGACGGCGAGACGACCGCCGGGAGCCAGCAGCCGCCGGAACTCACGTAGTGCGGCGAGCGGAGGCTCGGCGAACTGCACCGCGTCCACGCACATCAGTCCATCCGCGACACCATCCGGCAGACCGGCCGCGACCAGTGCCCCGACCCGGAACTCGGCCCGACCGGCGGGCAGCAGACGGGCACCGGCAGCCGCCGCCTCCTCCACCGCCACGGCCGAGAAGTCCACCCCGACCAGCCGCGCCCCCGTACGCCGGGCGACCTCGATGCCGTAGCCACCGCGACCACAGGCGAGGTCGAGCAGCAGCCCGTCGGGCGGCAGACGCAGTTCCCCGGTCAGCTCGCCGATCCCCTGCCAGGTGAGCGTGCTGGTGGAGCGCAGGTGTGGTGGTAATCCCAGCGCCCGAGCCCAGATGGCGTCACGAACGGGCGAGGCGGTCATGTCCGCGTACCACTGGTCGAAATAGTTGGCGTCCGGCATCGTCGCAGCCGGCTTGTCCGCTGTCATGCCCGCATTGTCGCCGCCCCCGCCCGCAGGACGTGAAACGGAAACGTCGTACGTCCTCTGGCGATGTAAGGAAGGGCCCCTTGTTATCGCCTGGGCGATAACAAGGGGCCCTTCCTTAACGCAGCAGCAGTTACTTCTTCGCCACGTCGATGTCGGTACGACGAGCCGGCAGCGGGTACGCCGGGTCGAGGTAGAAACTCGGGTGCGGCGGCTGGTTGTAGGTGATGTTTTCGCACGCGACCTGGTTGCGGTACTGCGGATCGTGCATCAGGGTCCGGATCTTGTGCTCGGTCGGGATGGTGGTGGTGTAGAGGCGGAGCTTGTCGTTGCCGACCCGCAGCACCAACTCCTCCCGCCAGTCTCCGAACAGGTCCGCGGTGAGCGTCGGGGTCGACTTGCTTCCGTTGTTCGACGAGGCGTCCGTCGCCACCAGCAGGTCGGTCTTGTTGACCGTGCTCGGCCGGGTGGTGTAATTCGTGTTCGCCTTGGAGATCCGGTTGCTGTCGAGCAGCTCGCGGGTCAGGTCGCCGTCCCAGTAGATGAGGAAGTTCTGCGGCAGGTTGCCCGCGCCGTAGAGACGCTCACCGGTGACCGCGCTGTAGACCGACCCGTTGGACCAGTATTCGGCACCGGGGCTGTTCGGGTCGATGTTGTCGGCGGCGCCCCGGCCGTTGTCCTTGCCGGCGTAGAAGGCGGTCATCAGTTCGCCGGTCACCGGGTCGTAGACGCCGCCGCCCGGGCGTACACCGTCAACCGTGTTGCCGGCCCGGTCCTTCGCGTCCTGCCAGGCGTTCCACGCCTCCTGGACCAGGAACACCTCCTGGCCGGGACGGTCCGGGTTGAGGTCGCCGATGTGCATGGCGTCGCCGTGGGCCAGGTAGACGAACTTCGCGTTCTGGTCCGGGTTCTTGATCTGCGGGGTGAGGTCGACGTTGGTCGCCGGCGGCGGGGACGGGAACCAGGTGTTCGCCACCGTCTTGATGGCCAGGTTGTCGTCCAGCACCATCGCGCCGTACACGATTTCGTCCTTGGCGTCGCCGTCGACGTCGGCGACCATCAGGCTGTGCACCCCGCGCTCCTCGCCGACCTTCGGGTCGGGCAGCCGGTCGGAGTCGAAGGTGTTACCGAGCACCAGCTTGTTACCCCGCATGGAGTACGCGGCGACCGTGGTCTTGGCGTAGTAACCGCGCGCCATGATGGCACTCGGGTGTACGCCGTCGAGGTAGGCGACACCGGCGAGGAACCGGTTGGAGCGGTTGCCCTGCGGGTCACCCCACGGGAAGTAGCCCCACTGGGTTTCCGGGTTCTGCCAGTACGGGTCGATCTCGGCCTTGAAGAACGCGCCCCGGTGGTCGACCGGCGCGGCACCCCAGTTCGGCTCCCCGTACGGGAACGCGTAGTCGACCGTGTCCAGCACCCGACCGGTGGCACCGTCGAACGCGGTCAGGTACTCGTTGCTGGTGCCGATCGGCCCGTACGTGTAGACCTTGCCCCACTGGCGCACGTTCTGCTCCGGCGGAGTGTTGCCGCCCGGCAGCACCCACGAGACGCTGTACGTGTTCATCGCGTCGGTGAACTTGTCGAGCTTCGCCTCGTCACCGCTGCGGATGTACGACTGGATCTTGTCGGCGGTGGCCTGCTTGTTGCCGACCACGTCGCGGACCTGGTAGCTGCCGTCGGCGAGGACCTTGCCGGTGGTGGTGCCGTCGGCGGTCTTGATGATCAGCTCGGATCTGCCGTCGCCGTTGAAGTCGGCGACGACGAGTTGGGTGTCGTGCGCCCCGGCCCGGATGTTGTAGCCGACGTTGACCCGCCAGAGCAGCGTCCCGTCGAGCTTGTACGCGTCGATGATGGCCGGCGCGGTGAAGCCGTACGCCGACGAGTCCTTGCTGTCGCTCGGATCCCACTTGAGGATCAGCTCGTAGCTGCCGTCACCGTCGAGGTCACCGACGCTCGCGTCGTTGGCCGAGTAGGTGGCGGTGTTGGTCCGCAGGGTGCCGTCCGGGTTCTTGGCGTACGCGAGCTTCGGACCCCGGTCGAGTTCGTCGACGTACCGGGTGAAGGCCTTGTCCAGTTCGGCGAAGAGCTTGTCGCTGATGCCGTACCGGTCTCCACCCTTCCAGGTGTTGCGCGTCCCGAACGGGTTCTTCGGCGCCCACGACGGATCGCCGAAGTACGTCCGGAACGGCGCGATCAGCGCCGCGAACTCCGCTTCGGTGACTCCGGCCGGGTTCTCGTGCGCCTCCCGGATGTGCCGCAGCAGGTCCATGTTCACCGGCTCGTACTGCTTGCCGGAGACGGTGGTGGCGTAGGTTTCGAGCACCGGCGTGATCGCCGCCGGTGGCTGCTTGAGCTGGATGTCCTGGTACTGCTGGGACAGCGGGGTGACGGCGGCGGACTTCGGTCGGGTCACCCCGTTCACGATCGCCGCGACCCGGTACGCCGACGTCGCCGTACCCGCCGCATCGGTGTAGTTGCTGCTCCCGGTCACCGTCGCCACCAACTTGTTGTCCCGGTACACCCGGTACGCCACGTCGTCCGGCTCGTCACCCAGGAAACGCCAGCTCAGGTAGACACCACCGTCCACCTTCACCGCGACCAGGCCGCGATCCAGAAACTCCAACTGACGCAACCCCGGACCCGGATCAGCCACCGCAGCCGACGGAGCGACCAACCCCGTCGCCACCAACGGCAACGCCGCCAACAACGCCACCGTACGGCGCAGCCGGTGACCCCTTCGAATTCTGTTGTGCATGGGATTCCTCTCTCCCGCACCGGCTGGGAGGCCGACTGCGGGAAATGGGCGCGAGCCGCTGCTCCGGGCGGGAGCAGCCGGTGCTGCGCCGGGTGGGGACAGACAAGGACCAACAGGTACGGACAGAAGCGGGAGGAGCGGACCGGATCAGCGGTTGCCGAGCACGGCCACCTCGGCCGGTGCGGGGCGGGCGACCTGGTTGCCGGTGAGCACGAGTTCGCCGGTGACGCCGTCGACCGGGACCGGCCCGGAGTTGGTGGCGTTCTCAGCAACCGGTGAGGCGCCGAGGCGGACCGTGTCCGGTGACGCGCCGAGGCGGACCGTGTCCGGTGACGCGCCGAGGCGGACCGTGTCCGGTGACGCGCCGAGGCGGACCGTGACCAGGGCGGTGCCGGGCGGGACGAGGACGGCGAGCGGCGGCCGGGTCGGCCCGGCTGCCCGCCATGGCCGGGAACGGCGGGCGGATCGGGAGCGAGACGGGGGTAGCTGCGGCATGTCGGAGCCTCCTGGAGGGAGCGGGGGGATTCCGCAAGGAGATGAACCGTTTCAATAAGCCGCGGCCAAGATATCCAGGACATTACGAGGGTGTCAAGGAAAACGGCGCCTTCAGAGAATTGGCGCCCGCTTTCAGTAGATAGCGGTGCGCAACGATTGACGCGGGCGTCGGACCGCCGGTAACTTCCGTGGATTGAACTGTTTCAGCTCAACCCCCGCAGGGGCTGCGGTCAGACCTGCCCGCCGAAGAAACCGAAACGGGAGAGCGGCCCGACCAGTTCACGCTCCTCGTACGCGAGATGCGACAGCAGCGCGTCGGTGAGCACGTCCACCGCCTCCTGCACCCCGGAGAGGTCCTCCGGGTGGCGCACCAGATCGACCAGGGCCTGGTCGACCGCCTCCAGCACGTCGTGGATCACCTGGTGTTCCTGGTCCAGCCGCTCGATGACCGCCGCCAGCCCCTGGTCGGAGGCGCGCAGGTGCGGAAAGATCGCGCCGCTTTCCATCGTGTGGTGCTGGGTCAACGAGAGGCAGTACGACTGACAGATGGAACCCAGGGTCCAGTTGTTGGAACGCAGCGTCATCGCGTTCAGCTCGCCACGGGCTACGCCGACGTCCATGGCATTGGCGCGTACCTGTTCGAGGATGTCCCTCACCCGGGTCAGTTCCGCCCGGTAGTGGTTGTGCACCTCGATCAGGTGCTTGCCGGCGGAGAGTCCCCGACCGGTGAAGCGCGTCTCGCCGTCGGGTTCGGGCGCGGTCGGCCGGGTGCTCTCGTCCCAGACCTCGGTGGCGCTGTGCCGGGTCTGTGGTGGGGGCGTGGGAACGAGGCCGGTACGGGCGGTCAGCCAGTGCTGGGTGTCGGTCACGGTGGTCCCTGTCTCTCACGAGGTCGACGGGCGCGGTGGGCCCGGGTAGGGGAATGCTCAGCGGGGCCAGTTACGCCATCGCCGGACGGTCGGAATGATCGTCGCCTCCTCCAGATCGAGGTGGGCGAGCAGGCCGCCGCGGACGTCGTTCAACGCCAGGATCAGCCGCTTGCGGGTCTCCGGACGGTCGTCACTGGCGAGCAGCTTGGCCAGCGCCTCGACCTGGTCGAGCAGGTCGGAGATCCGGCGATGGTCGGCCTCCAGCCGGTTGACTGCCGGGATCAACGCCGGGTTGGCGCGACGCAGGGCCGGAAAGATCCGCACGTCCTCGTTGCCGTGGTGGCCGTGCACCAGCCGGCACCAGCTCAGACAGTTGACCCGCAGTTGCCAGAGCGGGCTGCGGGTCTGCAACGACCGGACGGTGGCCTGCACCCGGTTCGCCGACGCTCCCCGGTCGACCTCGTCGGCGAGCCGCCGGAGCTGGTTGAGGTCACGGCGCAGTACGCCGTGGATCCACTTCAGCTCCTTGACCAGATGCTCTCCCGGGGCCTCCCGTTCGGCACGACCACGCTTCATGGCGTCGACCGTACCAGGTAGTTTTTGAACCCAAACGATTGGGCAGAGCGGATCATTTTGTCTCTGCTAACATAATCCGCATGACGGCCGAGCAGACCCGGTCCCGGCGGGCGGTGGACCGCATCGGCCTGTTGCTGGCCCGCCACGGCGGGATCAGCAACGCCCGGATGCGCCAGGCACTGGAGGCTACCGGCCTGACCACCCGACAGGGCATCACCCTGATGCATCTCGCCGAGACCGGTCCGATCGGCCAGCAGGCCCTCATGGAGGCGCTTGAGGTCGACCCGAGCGCACTGGTGGCGATCCTCAACGACCTCGAACGGGACAACCTGGTCGAACGGCGCCGGGACCCGGCCGACCGCCGACGGCACATCGTCGTGATCACCGAGGCCGGCGCCGCGGCGGTCACCAGGGTCGACACCACCATGAGCGCGGTGGAGCGGGAGCTTCTGGCCCACCTCGATCCGGACGAGATCGCCACCCTGCACACGCTGCTGGCCCGGATCAACACCTCGGTCAACGACGAGGCCTGCACCGAGAGCTGACCCCCGCCACCATCAGGGGTACGCCACCGCGCAGCGGGTACGCGCCAACTGTCGACCCCGGGCCGCGTGCGTCACGCGGACCCCCCGGGTGTCACATGGGGAGGAGGCGTACATGATCGGGCTACCGACCGAGAACGACCCTCGACTGGAGGCCACCTACCGCTCCGACCGCGCCTGGAGCGGCGTGACCACAAGCGGCGACGGGCGGGTCTTCGTCAGCTTCCCCAACGCCGACCGACCCGGCGTCCAGGTCGCCGAACTCAGCGCGTCCGGACAGATCGTGCCCTACCCGGACCAGGCGTGGAACACGCCCCATCCCGGGCCCGAAGCCATGGAGGCGTTCGTTCAGGTCAACGGGTTGCGGATCGGCCCGGACGGACGACTCTGGATCATCGACGCGGGCGCGCCGGGAGTCGGCAGCCCGGCCGTGCCGGGTGGTGCCCGCCTGATCGTGGTCAACCTGAGTACGGACACCGTGAGCGACATCTACGACCTCGGGCCGATCACCAAGGCCCGGAGTTACCTCGACGACCTGCGCTTCAACGGGAACCACATCTACCTCACCGACGCGGGTGAACCGGGACTGATCGTGCTGGACCTCGCCACCGGTGAGCTGCGTCGGTTGCTCGACGACCACCCCAGCGTGGCGGACCAGCGCCCGATGTACGCCGACGGCCAACTGTTGCGTACGCCCGACGGGAGTGAGGCACGGGTCCACGCCGACCAGTTGGAGGTCTCCCCGGACGGCCGCCAGCTCTTCTACCAGCCGGCGTCCGGACCGATGTCCCGGATCGCGACCCGATGGCTGGACGACCCGCTGGTGACCCCCGGCGAGTTGGCCGATCAGGTGGAGACGTGGCTGGACACGCCGACCACCGGTGGGACCGCGATCGACGCGAACGGTGTCATCTACCTCAACGACGCCAACCAGCGACGCATCCTGTCGATCACGGCGGAGCGGGAGGTGGAGACGCTGGTCGCGGATCCACGACTGGTCTGGGCGGACGCGATGTGGCTCGACGGCGAGGGCGACCTCTGGATCCCCGTGCCGCAACTGAACCGCAGCGCCGGATTCAACGGCGGCGAGCAGGCGATCGAATATCCGGTGTGGATCTACAAGATGCACGTGGGCGCGATCCCCGCCGCCAACGACCACCGCTGACCCCCGAGCACCACTCACGCGCAGCACCGACGCACGAGCACCAGCGCCGCCCCGAGCTGTGACCACGGCCCGGGGCGGCGTTCCTATGCGTTAATCATGCAGCTCCGGTCGAGACTGGATCATGCATCAATACGGTCGGTGTCGGATATGTGCGACTGAGCTGAGGTTAAGGCAGTTTTGATGCCCGTGTCGCGCGGGAAAGTTGGTAGGACGCCGATCGCGCAGCCGCATAATGCAACGCAGGTCGCCAGGCATCCGGCCAAAAGCGACATACCCGAGAGTGAGAGGTGGAGCCGTGAAGCTCACCTTCGTTCGCAAGACCGCGCTGTCCCAGGTGAACAACTGCCCATCCCTATACCGCACCGACCGCGACACCTTCGTCGTCCAGGGGTGGCGGGTATCGGATCCGGAGGCCCTGGCCCAGCTCGACGTACCCGCGCACGAGACCGTGGTCGAGGTTCCGGTCGACGTACTGGCGGAGATCGCCAAGGCGCTCTAGTCACGGGCGATCGGCTCACCGGCCAGGGGCACGTCCCGGATGACCGGCCGGTGAGCCGATCACCTCGGCTGGCCGGGACTCCGGCCGGCGGACCCTCGGGCCGGCGAGGGGTCCGGACCGGCCCCCGGCGGCCGAGCCGACCCGATGCCCGCGGGTCGAGTCGCTGCTTTACAGCGTGCGATGGCGTATGAGCGGTACCGTGACGCCTACCCAAGCGCAGCTTAGGAGCAGGTGATGTCCAGCAACCAGACCGGCAACGATCGAGGGGCGCTAGGGGCGAGACTGCGGGAGCTGCGTGCCCGCGAGGGCATCTCCGGCGTCAACCTGGCGGGCCGGCTGGGCTGGGTCCAGTCGAAGATATCCCGGATCGAGACCGGTCGACAGCTACCGACCGAGGACGACGTACGGGCCTGGGGTGTCGCCGTACGACTCGACGATTCCCTGGTCGACGAGTTGCTACGGCAGCTCCGGGAGCTGCGTGGCGAACACATCGCCTGGCGACGCGGGGCCAGCGACACCGCCCAGTCCGGCACCCAACGCTCCATGATGGAGCTTGCCGCCGAGGCGACCCTGATCCGCAACTTCGAACTGGGCGTGGTGCCCGGCCTGCTCCAGACCGCCGACTACGCCCGGGTACGTCTCGCCGAGAACGTCGAGTTCCACGGTGCCCCCGCCGACGATCTGGAGGAGGCGCTGCTGCTCCGGATCCAACGACAGCAGGTGCTCTACGACTCCAGCAAGCAGTTCCGGTTCCTGGTGACCGAGTCCGTACTGCGGATGTCGCTCTGTCCGGTGGACGTGATGCGCGGACAGCTCGACCGACTGACCGCGCTGATCGGCCTGAGCAACCTGGAACTGGGCGTCATTCCGGTCGACGCCCGCCTCCCGCTGGCCCCGCTGCACGGCTTTGTCATGTTCGACGACACGATCACGGTGGAGACCTGGGCCGAGGAGCAGACCTGGCAGACCTCCGTCGACGCGGAACGGTTCGGCCGGATCTTCGACCGGTTGGGCGACGTGGCCCGGCACGGTGAGGACGCGCGCGACATCATCCACGCCGCCCTGGCCGGGCTCCCCGGCCCGGAGCAGTAGCGAATCAGGATTCGAGGACGGCCGAGGCCACGGCGGACGCGACCGGGAAGACCTCCGCGAACGCGGCGTGCACCGGAGTCCCGGACAGGTTGTCGTAGACCCCGAAGACGACCTCGTCGAACCCGTTCACCTCGGCCAGCGCCCCGGCGAAGGCCCGTGCCACCGTGGCGGCGTCGTTGCGGAACACGCCACAGCCCCAGGCCCCGAGCACCAACCGCCGGTGGCCGTGCGCCGCCGCGACCCGGAGCACCCGTTCGGCCCGACGCCGCAACACCGCCGGCACCTCCGCCGCGTCCGCCGGCTGGTTGCGCAGGATCGCGCCGAGGTTCGGCGCCGCCGAGGTCAGGAAGGCGACCTGGTATGGCTGGTCGAGCAGGTTCCCCTTGTCGTCCCGGAAGACCGGCACCGCCGGCGAATAGATCACCCGGTCGCTGTACCGCAGGTCGTGCTGGGCGCGGTGGAAGTCGTAGAACTCCGGGGCGGTACGGAGACAGGGATAGAGCGCGGACGCGCGGGCGAGGCTCTCCTCCTGCGCCTTCGCCCCGCCGAGAAAACCGCCACCCGGGTTCTTTGCCGAGGCGAAGACCAGGCAGGCCGCGTCCGGGGCGAGCCGTCGGGCGGCGACCAGGGTGGATTCCCGGGTCACCGTCACCACCGTGCCGGCACCGCCGACGTCGGCCGCCGGTGGCTCGGGCAACGGAGTCTCGGGCAGGTAGTGGCGGGTCCCGGCGACCGCCGACGCGACCGCCCCGGCGATGCTGATCTCCCTACCGGCGGAATCCCGGTAGTGCCCGGACTCGGCGATCTCCACCGTCTGGCGGGCGATCTCCCGTAGTCGCCCGCTCATCGGGTGGTCAGCCCTTCCGCTGGGCACCATCCGCGCACTGGGCGCAGGTGCCGAAGATCTCAAGGGTGTGTCCGACGTCGGTGAAGCCGTGCTCCTCGGCGACCCGCTTGGTCCAGGTCTCGACCGTCGGCCCGGCCACCTCGACCGTACGCGCACAGTGGCGGCAGACCAGGTGGTGGTGATGGGTGGGGCTGCACCGACGATAGAGCTGCTCCCCGTTCGGCAGCCGCATCACGTCGATCTCGCCCGCGTCGACCAGCGTCTGCAGGGTCCGGTAGACCGTGGTCAGCCCGACGCCGACGCCTCGCTGACGCAGGTCGGCGTGCAGTTGCTGGGCACTGCGGAACTCGTTCAGCTCGCCGAGCAGCGCGACGACCTCGCCACGCTGTCGGGTGTTGCGGGTCGTCCCCGGCATGGATTTGATCACGAGTGGACACCCTTCCGACTCGGCCTACAGGCGCAGCCAAGTGTACGGGGATACCCGGTGGCGCGTTTCACCACGATCGCGACGTACCGCGTCCGCCCGGTGGACGGGGCGTCGGCGTGGCGACCAAAGAGGGGGCGGGGAGGTCGCCACGCCGACTGTTCACCGTGCCGGTCCGCCGACTGCCCGGTGGTCCGGTGACCCGGTGGTCCGGTGACCCGTCTCTCCTGCGGCTACCGGGACGCCTTGCGGATGCCGGGCAGTTCGCCCCGGAGTGCCAGCTCACGGAAGCGAACCCGGGAGAGGCCGAACCTGCTCAGCACTCCGCGCGGCCGGCCGTCGACCTGGTCCCGGTTGCGCAACCGGACCGGGCTGCTGTCCCGGGGCAGCCGGTTGAGGTGGCGGACCGCCTCGGCCCGCGCCGACGGCTCGCTGTCGGGGTGGACGATCGCCCGTTTGAGTGCGGTCCGGAGAGCGGCGTGCCGGTCCACGAGTGCCGCGCGTCGGTTCTGCCGGTTGCCGAGGCTGCGCCGGGCCATCAGCGCTCCTCGCGGAAGTCGACGTGCCGGCGTACCAGGGGGTCGTACTTGCGCAGCACCAGCCGGTCGGGGTCGTTGCGACGGTTCTTGCGGGTGACGTACGTGTAGCCGGTCCCGGCGGTGCTCTTCAGCTTCACCACCGGTCGGACATCGGTCTGGCGGGCCATCAGAGCTTCACCCCACGGGCTCGCAACTCGGCTACGACCGCGTCGATCCCCTTGCGGTCGACGGTGCGCAGCGCCTTGGCGGTGAGGGTCAGCCGGACCCAGCGCCGTTCGCTGGCGAGCCAGTAGCGGTGGCTCTGGATGTTGGGGTTCCACCGGCGGCGGGTGCGCCGGTGCGAGTGGGAGACGGCGTTGCCGAAGCTCGGTTCGGCGCCGGTGACATCACATCGTCTGGACACGGTAGTTCCTCCTCTGACCCACACCGTAACGGAAACCGTTTTCATTTTCACCCCCGGGTGCCGGTCGGTGGCCGGGGCGGTCGTGCCTATAATGACAACCGTTTTCATTTAGAACGAAGGGACCCCGCATGTCGTCATCGCTTGCCCCGGCGGGCATCCCGCAGGCCCGTACCGACCTGCGCCCGGCGGTCACCGTGCTCTCCGGGTTCTGGCCCTCGGCCACCTTCGCGGTCGCCCGCGCCCTGCTCACCGACGACCCGACACTGCTGCTGGTCCGGCACGACCTGACCGACGTACGCCACGGCACCGTCCGCCGGATCGTCCGCGACCAGACCGGGGTGATCGAGGACGAGGCGATCACGCTGGCCCACGGCTGCGTCTCGTGCACGCTGCGCGAGGACGTCCTGCCGACCCTGGCCCGACTGGCCCGGACCCGACCCGGACGGGATCTGATGCTGATGCTGCCCGAGGTGGTCGAACCCGAGGCGGTCGCCGCCGCGTGCGCGTACTGCCTGCTCGACGGGGTTCCGGTCACCGACCTCGTCCGCTTCGACTCGTACGTGACCGTGGTCGACGCCGAACACCTGCTCGACGGCCTCGGCAGCACCGACGACCTGGTGACCCTCGGCATCGAAGCCGCCGAGGAGGACGATCGCGCACTCGCCGACGTCATCTCCCGGCAGATCGAGTACGCCGACACCGTCGTGCTCTGGGGCGAGTCCCCCGACGGGGCGTACGGGACCGGGCAGCTCGCGACCCTGCTGCACCGGATGGCGCCGTGGGCCGTCCACGTCGCCGCCGCCGCACAGCGACGGGTGGACGTCACCGCCCTACGCGGGCACCTGCGGCACACCCACCGGCACCGCCCGGAGACTCCCGGCGTACTGGCCCGTGGCATCGAGGGCTACCCGCTCGGCGTACACGCGCCACTGCCCGACTCCGGCGTGGTCTCCGCGGTCTTCCGCGCCCGCCGCCCATTCCACCCGACCCGGCTGCACGACGTGCTGGAGACGGTCACCGGCGAGGCCCTGCGCTCCCGTGGTCACCTCTGGCTGGCCAGTCAACCGCAGACCGCGGTCGCCTGGGAGTTCGCCGGCGGCGGACTGAGCCTCGGCACCCTGGGGCGCTGGCTGGTCGACCTGCCGACCGAACGCTGGATCGAGGCGAGCGAGCAGCGCCGACTCGCCGCCGACCTGGACTGGGACCCCTACTACGGGGACCGGAGCAACCACCTCGTCTTCATCGGCCTCGACCTCGACCCGGTGGAGATCCACCGGCTGCTCGCCGGTTGCCTCCTCTCCGACGCCGAGTTGGCCGACGGGGAGTCGGAATGGCGGGCGTACCCCGACCCGTTCGCGGGCTGCTTCCCCCTCGGCGACGACCACGATCCCGTCGTGGAACAGCCCGAACCCGCCGGGGAACAGCCCGAAACCGTCGGACAGCAGCCCGATCCGACCGGGCAGCGGCCCGAACTCGAATCAACACCGGAAGGAACCGAACCACGATGAAACCGAACATCCACCCCGCCTACCGCTACGTCGTCTACCGCGACCGCAGCGCCGACTTCGCCTTTCTCACCCGGTCCACCGCCAACAGCGAGAAGACCATCGAGTGGAGCGACGGCAACACGTACCCGGTGATCGACGTGGAGATCTCCTCCGCCAGCCACCCCTTCTGGACCGGCCGCCAGCGTCTGCTCGACACCGCCGGCCGGGTGGAGAAGTTCCGAGCCAAGTACGCCCGCCACCACCGCTGACCCCGATCGACCGGGGACGTCGGCCGCTCAGGCCCTCGGCACACCGCCGGAGCCGTGCCTGAGCGGCCGACGATCAGGAGGCCACCGGGAGGTGAGGGTGGTCGTCGAGGTCGGCGAGATCCCACTCGGGGAAGGGATCGGGCAACGCCGACCAGGACTGCTCCCCGATCGCCAACTCCCGCTCGGTGAGCAGGCAGCCGGCCAGCGCGGCCCGCAGCGGCTCGACCGCCAGGTCCACGCCGATGAAGACCAGTTCCTGCTGGCGGTCGCCGAAGACCGGGTGCCAGCGCGCGCTCACCTCGGCCCGCTCCGCCGGGTCGTCCGGCCACTCGCCGGAGACGACCACCGGCACCCCGACCGGGTCACACCGGCCGCTCGGCCCGGCCTGGGACCAGAGCGCCTGTACGCCGGGGCGGCTGGCAAGCCAGAGGAACCCCTTCGAGCGCAGGACGCCGTACGCGGCGAGTCCACCGCCGGTGAGCAGGTCCCAGAGCCGCTGTGGGTGGAACGGGGCGGGCGCCCGGAAGACGGTGCTGCTGATGCCGTACTCGATGGTCTCCGGGACGTGCGTGCCGTTCAGCTCGGCGACCCAGCCGGGCGCGGTCTCCGCCCGTTCGAGGTCGAAGAGCCGGGTGTGCAGCACCTCCGGCAGCGCGACCCGCCCGTGTGTGGCGCGCACCTGCCGGGCGCCGGGGTTGAGCCGGGTGAGCAGGGCCTCGACGGTGGCGAGTTCGGAGGGCTCGACCAGGTCGGTCTTGTTGACCACGAGTACGTCGGCGAACTCGACCTGGTCGACCAGCAGATCGGCGATGGTCCGGTCGTCCTCGTCGTACGCGGCCAGCCCTCGCTCCTCCAACGACTCGCCCGCGTGGATCTGGGCGATCAGGTGAGCCGCGTCCACGACGGTGACCATGGTGTCGAGCCGGGCCAGATCGTCGAGTACCCGGCCGCCGTACGCCCGGTCGGCGCTCCCGGTCCGGTCCGCGCTCACGGCGGGCGCGGCGGTGTCGGCCGGATCGGGTCCGGTGTCGATACCGAAGGCGAAGGTGGCGGCCACCGGCATCGGTTCGGAGATGCCACTGGACTCGATGAGCAGGTAGTCGAACCGGCCCTGCCGGGCGAGTCGGGCCACCTCGTCGAGCAGGTCGTCCCGGAGCGTGCAGCAGATGCAGCCGTTGGTCAGCTCGACCAGGCGTTCCTCCGTCCGGGAGAGCGCACCTCCGTCCCGGACCAGCGCGGCGTCGATGTTCACCTCGCTCATGTCGTTGACGATCACCGCCACCCGGAGCCCGTCGCGGTTGGCGAGTACGTGGTTGAGCAGGCTGGTCTTGCCCGCGCCGAGAAATCCGGAGAGCACGGTCACCGGCAGTCGCGACAGGACCGTCATCCCTCCCCCACCACCTGGCGGCCCTTGTAGAGACCGCAGTGGGCACAGGCCCGGTGCGGCAGCACCTTCTCCTGCCGGGGGCACGGGCAGGTGACCAGGGTGGGCGGGCTCGCCTTCCACTGGGCGCGACGGTGCCGGGTGTTAGCGCGCGAGGTGCGGCGCTTGGGTACGGCCATCGGGGCCTCCTTCCAACCACCACACGATAACGGTACTCATTTTCATTAAGCCGGTCCGGGTCCCGGATGCACCGCTCGACGCCCCGTCGAACCCGTAGCCGACGATGTCCCGTGCCGGCGAACTCACCGACGATGAGGAATGATCCGGCGCAGACCGGGTAACAGGCGGCGTGACGTGGTGGAGGGCGACAACCGGGGTACGCGGGCTCCCGGCGGCGCGCCCGGCACCGGTCGACTCCGGGCCCGGAGCCACCCCCGGGCCCGGCGGGCCGACCCGATGAGCGACCAGATCCGCCGCCCCGGACGACGGGCCGCCCTGATGGCCACGCTCGGCACCGCCGTGGCGAACGCCGTCCCCGCCGTGACCGTGCTGCCCCGGGTCCGGCTGCGACTCTTTCCCCGGCTCAGCGGCTTCGGTGCGACCGACCACGTGGCGCTGACCTTCGACGACGGGCCGGACCCGGCCTCCACTCCCCGGTTCGCCGAAGCGCTCGCCGCCCACCAGGTACGGGCGACGTTCTTCCTGCTCGGCTCGACCCTCGCTGACGCGCCCTCGGTGGGGCGGGACCTCGCCGCGGCCGGGCACGAAGTGGCCGTACACGGTTGGGCGCACCGGAACCTGCTGCTGCGCGGCCCGTACGCGACCCATCACGACCTGGCCCGGACCCGGGACCTGGTACGGGAGACGACCGGCCAGACACCCCGCTTCTACCGGCCGCCGTACGGGGTGCTGAGCGCCTCAGCCCTGCTGGCGGCGAGACGACTGGCCCTGAGCCCGGTGCTCTGGACCTGCTGGGGGCGGGACTGGACGCGTACCGCCACCCCGGCGTCGGTGCTCGCCACGCTCCGGACCGGGCTCGCCGGGGGCGGCACCATCCTGCTGCACGACTCCGACTGCGCCTCCGCACCGGGCGCCTGGCGGTCGAGCCTGGCCGCGCTGCCGTACCTGCTGGACGAGTGCGCCCGGCGCGGGTGGCGGGTGGGTCCGCTCGGCGAACACGGGCTGCCACCCCGTCGCCCGGGACGCCTCAGCGCACCCGGTCCCGCACCTCACCCGGAATGATCACTTCGTCGGCCGGCCAGACCACGGTCGCGGCCGAAGCCGCCGGGTGCGACCGGGCCCGGGAACGGACCCGCGTACGTTGCCGCCGGGCGAGCACACCACCGACCCGGTTCGCCCGGCGCAGCGCCTCGAACAGGCGGTACGCCCCGGTGGCGACGAGCCGGTGCTTGACCCCGGCAGCGCCCGACGGAACCTGGTAGCCGGCGACCGGTCGATACCGGCGGAACCGGTCGACCATGGCGGCGAAGAACTCCCGGCGCCGTGCCGCCGGCACCCGCTGGGCATGCCCGAGCACCTGGAGGAAGTGCCAGACCATCCGCTGGAACACCAGGCCACGCAGACCGTCCCGGATCTCCGGACGGGCGGCCATGAAGGCGAAGACCCGGTCCCAGTGCGGAAAGAGTTCGAAGTGGCGCTCGCTGACCGTGTGCGTGATCGCACCGGTACGGCGCTGTCGGTAGGCGTAGCAGTCCCGGTCCAGCAGGCTGATCCGCTCCGCCGCCAACATCAGCGGGAAGCTGAACGACACGTCCTCGTACCAGCCGTCGCCGAAGGAGAGTCCGAGCTCGGTCAGGAACCGCCGTCGAACGATCTTGTTGCAGGCGATGTGCAGTACGGAGAGGAGCGCCGGGCGGTCCGCCAGGGTGAAGACCTGCGGCGCACCGGGCGGGCCGAGCACCCGGGACACCGACTCGGTCCGGACCCGGCCGTCCCAGTAGATCCGACTGAACCCGGTCACGAGCAGGTCGGGTCGGGTGTCGGCCAGCCGGTCGGCGACGGCGCCCAGGGTGCCGTCAGGCAGCCAGTCGTCGCTGTCGACGAACCAGACGTAGGTACCGGTGGCACGGGCCAGGCCGGCGTTGCGCGCCCGGCCCAACCCACGGTTGCGGTCCAGGGTCACCACGTGCAGGCGTGGGTCGGTGGCCGCGTACCGGGCCAGGATGTCGGCGCAGCCGTCGTCCGAGGCGTCGTTGACGGCGATCACCTCGAAGTCGGCGAAGGGCTGCCGCAGAATCGAGTCCAGGCAGCGGGCCAGGTATTCCTCGACCCGGTAGACCGGCATGATCACGCTGAGCAGAGCCACTGGTCTCGACCTCCGGCAAGCGCACGAACCGGACGGTCGTCGCCCCCGGCTGACCTGAAAATCAGGCATATGTATGACGAGTGAGACCACGGGTTCGTTGCTGGTCCGTGGAAGATTCGACACCCGCCTGCCTGATCGGCGCGGCACCACAGAGGTGTTCGGGCCGGAGGTTGCCGCCCGAGCCCCGAGGTCAGGTGCCCGGGATCAGGTGCCGGCGATCCAGTTCCAGGCGTTCACCACCCACTCGGTCTGCCGCAGGTAGGCCACCCCGACGCCGGCGAGGAAGATCCCGGCGACCAGGTGTGCCCCCCGGGCGCTGCGGCGTACCCGACCCAGTTGCCGTTCCAGCACGACCCGGCCGAGCAGCCGGGTCAGGGCGAAGAGACCGACCGCCACCAGCAGGGTGAGCAGGAAGGCCACCACCGGACTGGTGAAGTCGCCTCGGGCCGAGATCGCCCAGACACCCCAGCAGACGAAGGCGAAGAGCCCGCCGAGCGTGCTCCAGTGACTGCCCTTGCGCAGTTGCCGCAGGTGGTACGCGAGCGGCATCCGCTCCCGTGGCTCGTCCTCGATCGGCCAGCCGGTCCCGGTCTCCTCGTGTGGGGCGACAGGAAAGGACTCGGTGCTCCGCTCGGTCCGGGGCGCGCGTGGGCCGACCGAAGCCACCCCGCGCTGGAAGCCGTCCCGCTGCGGCGGCACCTCGACGGTCTGCTCGGCCCACGGCTGCGTGGTCTGGTCGGTCCACCGCTGCGTCTGGTCTGACATCTGTTCCTGTCCTCCCCCATCGGGGCCGGGTGACCCGTCCCGATTCGAGGGTAACCAGAGCACAAACCGTCCGCGTGGCGGCATCGACCGATTGTGGAATCGGGCATCGATCGACAGACCGACGGAGATCGCCCATCTCCGGTCGACCGGAGGGCGGGTACCGTCGGCACATGGCTGATCCTGAGCGTCGTCGACGTCGGCACCGGCACGGTTCCACCGCCGGCCCCGATGGCAGCACCGACGACTGGACTCCGGAGGGGCGGTCGGCGACCACCTCCGAGGTGCACGATCCGGTCGTGGAGTCCGACGCGCCGCGACGCTCGCCCGGTCCCGACAGACATCGGGGCGGCAACGGTGGTGGGCACGGGAACGGATCCGACGACCGGGACAGCGAACGCGGCCTGCGCGGTCTGATCGGATCGGGCGCCTCCCAGGTCGGCGTCAGCGCGGCGATGCGGGCACGGGACGCTTCCCGTCCGTCCGAGGCCGACCTGGCCGAGGCCGAGCAACGGGTGGTGGTGATCCGCCGCAACTGGGTGCCCCGCGAGGATCTGCCCCGCAACGGCCGATGACCGTACCCGGTCCGGTCTCTTTGTCGTAGATCGGTCACTTATGTTGCTGACACCGCGATAACTCTGCGTAAATCCGACCCGTACGTTCCGCACAGCGCGACGTCCCCAGCCCGCCCCCGCCGGGCAGCCGGCGCCGGGCGCGGAGTCGCAGGTAGGGGGCACGGATGTCGGATCCACGGGTACCTGTCGGCAACCACCGGGGCCGGCAACGGAATTCACTCGCCGTGATGCTCGTTCTCGTACTCGCGGTAACCCTGGCGCCAGTGACAGCCACCGCCGGCACCCGGAGCGCGGCACCGGTCAGCCCCGAGGTGACAGCCGCCGTACGTGCCGGTGCCACCGCCACCTTCCTGGTCTACCTCCGGGAACGGGCCGACCTGGGCGGCTCCGCCCGACTCGGCGACTCCGACGCCCGCGCCGTCGAGATCCACCATCGACTCACCGAGACCGCGCTCCGTACCCAGCGGGGTCTGGTAGCCGAACTGACCACGAGGAAAGCACGGCACACGGCGTACTGGATCAGCAACGCCGTCCGGGTGGAGGGCGACCAGGCCCTGGTCGACGCGATCGCGGCCCGCCCGGAGGTGGAACGGATCGTGCCGTCACGCAGCTACCCGCTGGTGAAACCGAAGCCGGTCGAACGAGCCGAGGCGGCCGAGGCCGAGTGGGGCCTGCTCAACATCGAGGCTCCCCGGGTCTGGGACGAACTGCGCGTACGCGGAGAGACCGTCGTCGTCGCGAACATCGACACCGGGGTCGAGTACGACCACCCCGCGCTGGTCGCCGCCTACCGGGGCAACCAGGGCAGCGGCACCTTCGACCACAACTACAACTGGTACGACCCGTCCGGTGTCTGCCCGGACGCCGCCCCCTGCGACAACAACTCACACGGCACCCACACCATGGGCACCATGGTCGGCAGCGACGGCCCGGAGAACCGGATCGGGGTCGCGCCCGGCGCCCGGTGGATCGCCGCCAAGGGCTGCGAGTCCAGCACCTGCTCCGACGCCGCACTGCTCGCCGCCGGCCAGTGGGTGCTCGCCCCGACCGACCTCGGCGGCCACAACCCCCGCCCCGACCTGCACGCCGACATCGTCAACAACTCGTGGGGCGGTGGCAGCGGCGACCGCTGGTACGCCGACACCGTGGACGCGTGGCGGGCGGTCGGCATCTTCCCGAACTTCTCCACCGGCAACACCGGTCCGGAGTGTGGCACCGCCGGCTCCCCCGGCGACTACCCGCACTCGTACGCCGCCGGTGCGTACGACAGCGACAACGTCATCGCCGACTTCTCCAGCCGGGGCGCCTCCTCGGTCGACGACGGGATCAAGCCGAACATCGCCGCCCCCGGCGTGGAGATCCGTTCCAGCGTGCCGGGGCACTCGTACGACTTCTTCAGCGGCACCTCGATGGCGGCACCGCACGTCGCCGGCACGGTGGCGCTGCTCTGGTCGGCGGCGCCGACGTTGCGCGGGGACCTGGCCGCGACCGAGGCGCTGCTCGACGGCACCGCCATCGACGTCGACGCGGTCGAGTGCGGCGGCACAGTGGACGACAACAACACGTTCGGCGAGGGCCGACTCAACGCGTACCAGGCGGTCCTGGCCGCCCCACGCGGGCCGGTCGGCACCGTGACCGGCACGGTGACCACCGCGACCGACGGCGACCCGGTCCCCGGCGCACGGGTCAGCGCCGCCGGGCGTGGGGTCAGCACCGGCGACGACGGGCGTTACTCGCTCGTGCTGCCGGCCGGCCGGCAGACGGTCACCGCCGCCGGCTACGGCTTCGTCGCCCAGACCACGACCGTCGAGGTGCCCGAGGGCGGTGCCGCCACCCGGAACTTCGCCCTGGTGGCGGCGCCGACCGTGACGGTCTCCGGGCGGGTCAGCGACGGCTCCGGCCACCGCTGGCCGCTCTACGCCGCGATCGAGGTCCCCGGCCGCCCCGGCGGCCCGGTCTTCACCGACCCGGTCACCGGACGGTTCAGTTTCGCCGTGCCGGGCAGCACCACACACCGGCTCACCACCACCGCCCGCTACCCCGGCTACCCGCCGGTGACCACCACGGTGAAGCTCGGCGCCACGGACAAGACCACGAACATCGCGGTGCCGGTCGGAGCCGACTGCCTCGCCCCCGGGTACGCCAACGCCGACGGCGGCTGCGTCGCCGTGCCGGGCGGCCTGGTCGCCGGCTTCACCACGGACCAGAACACCTCGGCCCCGCTGACCGGGGTCAAGGTGGTCCGCGCGGACCAGGCGACCGGGCTGCCGTACGCGTTGTCGGCGGCGACGCCGGACGACCCGAACCTGCCCGACGGCTTCTACTCGCTCTTCTCCAACCGGGTCGGCAGCCTCCAGTTCCAGGCCGGCCGGTCCGGGTACGCCACTTCGTCGGCAGCGGTGGTGGTGGCCCGGGACAACGTCACACGGGCCGACTTCGCGCTGCGGGCCGGCCGGTTGACGGTCAGCCCGCCCAGCGTGGTGACGCACCAGCCGTACGGCAGCACCCGTACCGCGACGGTCACGCTCACCAACACCGGGAGCGCCCCGGCCGAGGTCGAGACGCTGGAACGCCCCGCCTCGTTCGGCCCGCTCTCCCGGCCCGGTGCCCCGCTGGTGGAGCGGAAGGTCACCAGCCCCGGCGCCGCCCCCCGGGCAGGTACGTCTCGTCCGTCGCTCGGCACCTCTCCGTACCGGGGCGCCGCCCGGAACCCGTCGGCTCCACAGGACTGGTCACCGGTCGCCGACCTCCCCTCCCCCGGTTACGACAACGCGGCAGCGACCTGGGGCGGCCGGGTCTACACCGCCGGCGGCGGCCTCGGGGAGGGCAACGCGCACCACGCCTCGGTCTACGACCCGGCGACCGAGAGCTGGGCCCGGCTGTCGGACCTGCCCGGCGGGCGTGGCAAACCGTCGATGGCGATCACGAACGACAAGATCTACGTCGTCGGTGGCTGGGAGGAGGACGAGGACGACTGGGACGCCCCGCCGCTGCCGAGCGTCGTCGGTTACGACCTCGCCACCGGGGGCACCTGGCAGACATTGGCCGGGGTGGTGAACCCGGCGCCCCGCGCGGCGGCCGGCACCGCCGTGGTCGGCGGCAAGCTCTACCTGGTCGGGGGCTGCGTGGACACCGAGTGCGCACCCTCCGCCGACCTGGTCGTCCTGGACCTCGGCACGCTGCGCTTCAGCACCGGCGCGAGCTACCCCCGCGACGTCTCCTGGGCCTCCTGCGGCGGCATCGACGGCCGGGTCTACTGCGCTGGCGGGGCCGGGAACGATCCGGTCAACGACGCCTACGTGTACGACCCGGAGACCGACGCCTGGAGCCCGCTACCCGCGCCGCCGGTGCCGCTCTGGGGCTCCCAGTACGCCGCCGCCGGCGAACTGCTGGTGGTCAACGGGGGGCTCCGGGGCGACCAGGACGTGATGACCAACCGCACCATCGCCTTCGACCCGGTCCGCCAGAGCTGGTCGGAGCTGCCGAACTCGCACTTCGCCCAGTTCCGGGGCGCCGGGGCGTGCGGCGCGTACAAGCTCGGCGGTCTGTCGGAGGAGGGGACCGCGTCTGGGCAGGTGGAGCGGCTCGACGGCCTCCAGGCGTGCGAGGACGCGGTCGACGTACCGTGGCTGGCGCTGACTCCCGCCACGTTCACGCTCGCGCCGGGTGAGTCGAGGACGGTGACGGTGAGCCTCACCGCCGGGGCGGTGAACGGGATCGACCAGCCCGGCGCGTACGCCTCGACGGTGGCGTTCCGGGCGGACATCCCGTACCCGGCGCCGACGGTCCCGGTGACGATGAACGTCGCGCCACCGCCGAGCTGGGGCAAGATTCAGGGGACCGTACTCGGCCGGCCCTGCTCCGGGGCACCGGTCCCGGTGCCGGCGACAGTGCAGATCAACCTGGTCACCGACCCCACCAGCGGTTACACGCTCAGCGCGGACGAGCAGGGCCGGTACGCCCTCTGGCTGCCCCGGGGGCGGTACGACGTAATCGTCGCCCGGGACGGTTGGAAGCCGCAGAGCCGACGGCTGCGGATATCGGCCGGCCTGGTGTCGACGGTTGATTTCACCCTCGACCCGGTCCGCTCGTGCGGAAACCGGGCGGGCGGCCTCTGAGCCGGCGCGGCCTCTGAGCCGGCGCGGCCTCTGAGCCGGCGCGGCCTCCGAGCCGGCGGCCTCCGAGTGGGAACCGGGCGGGCGGTCTCTGGGCCGCTCCGCCCGGTGCACCGACTCAGGCGGGCAGGCTCGGCAGGGCGCCGGTCTCCTCATACTCGGTGACCTGGGCGATCCGGCGGGCGTGCCGCTCGTTGCCGGAGAACGGCGTGGTCAGGAACGCCTCCACGATCGCGGTCGCCTCGTCCAGGGTGTGCTGGCGGGCGCCGACCGCGACCACGTTCGCGTCGTTGTGCTGCCGCGAGAGCTGGGCCGTCTCGACGCTCCAGGCCAGTGCCGCCCGGACTCCGGCGACCTTGTTCGCGGCGATCTGCTCGCCGTTGCCCGAGCCGCCGATCACGACCCCGAGGCTCTCCACGTCGTCGACCACGTGGTCGCCGGTGTGCAGGCAGAACGACGGGTAGTCGTCGTCCGGGTCGAACACGTGCGGCCCCACGTCGACCACCTCGTAGCCCTGCTTGGCCAGGTGGTTGACCAGGTGCACCTTCAACTCGTAACCGGCGTGGTCGGATCCCAGGTAGACGCGCATGGCAGGCAGTCTCTCAGCTCGCTTCGGGGCCGCGACGCGCAGGCGCCGGCAACCAGGTCCGGCTCACATCCGTACCGGCCCGGCTCATGCGTTCAGCTCCGCCAACACCAGGCCACCACGGGCCTTCGGGGTGAACCAGGTGCTCTTGCGGGGCATCTTCTGCCGGGCCAGGTTCACCGCCACGAAGTCGTCGACGGTCACCGGGGCGATCAGCACGGCCAGCTCCGCCCGCCCCCGGTCGACCTCACCGGCGAGCCACTCGGCGGAGTAGTCGCCCCCGACGTACGTGATCCGCTTGTCGCCCGGGTCCAGCCCGAGCGCGTCGCGCAGCAGCACCCGCTCGACCAGGGCGTGGTCGAGGTTCTCCACCACCGCGCCGTCGGCGCCCGGCAGCGTCACCGCGTACGTCCGACCGGCCAGGTAGAGCCTGACCGGCTCCCCCGGTGCCGGCACGGTCGGCGCCCCGTCGACCGGTTCGACCCGTGCCCCGACCGACCGGAGCCGGTCGAGCAGTTCCTCCGGGGTGCTGGTCAGCTCGCTCACCAGCCGGTTGTAGGGCTGGATCGCCACCGAGGCCGGTGTGGTGATCACGCTGAGGAAGCGCGGAATGCCGCCGGTCTGCGCGGCCAGACTGCGGTGGTTGCCGTCCGCGACGACCAGTTCACCGCCGCCGGCCAGCGCGCGTAGCTCGTCCTGCGCCGCCCCCGGGCCGAGCAGCCAGATCGCGTGCGTCCGGCCCGCCTGGTCGATGTCGGTCGCGGCGGGCGCCCCGGCCGCGTCGGTCGCCGCGGCGAGCGCGACGTGCAACTCGTCGCCGCGCCCGGTCTGGAGCAGCAGTACGGGTGAGAGCAGGTGCCCGGTCGCGTCGGCGAGAGCGACCCGCTCCCTGACCTTGGCGATGAAGACGTCCTCGTTGCGGATCACCAGCCCCGGCTCGTCGGCGTTGGTGGAGATCTGGTCGGTGTCGACCAGGGCGAACATCCCGTAGCCGGGCTCGTCGACCGGTGAGCTGATCCGGTAGAGGACGACCACCTGCTCCGCCGGGGTGTAGCTGCCGTCGGCCTTCGCCTCGGCCAGCCGGGCCACGGCGTCGGGCAGGGACTCGGCGAAGGAACGGCCGAGGCTTTCCGGCGCCCGGTGCGGCATCTCGATGGCGAGAGCGCTGTGCGGGTTGGCCTCGATGATCGCGGTGATCTCCGCGTCGTCGGCGAACTCGTCATAGTTCTGCGCGCCGGTGCCGCCGGTGGTGATCCAGGCCCGGGCGATCGGGTGTACGACCGTCATGTCCGGTGACGCTACCGGGCGGGCGTCGTACCCGGCTGTCGATCCCCCACGCGAGTCCACTCGCTGGGTGTGCTCGACGTGCGCGGTCAGTTGGCCGGCGCGTGGCGGCGGTGCCGCCCGCCCCGGCGGCGTGCCACCGGTGCGCTCGCCAGCAGCGCACTGGTCGGCACCGGCGCGGCCCCGACCACGATCGGCGGGGCGACCAGGTCGGCGAGGTGCTCGGGCAGACCGGGGTGCAGCGCGGGCCACCGGCAGCCGTCCACCGACCAGTAGGCGCCGCCCAGGTTCCGGGCCACCACCTCCGCCGGCAACGCACGGGGCTGCTCAAGATCAGGGTGCTGCTTCGGCATCGGGGCCTCTCCGGTGGTCGGTCGTGACCGGGCGGCCGGCGGAGCCGCCGCGTCGGACGCAGGGTCCAACGAGCGCACCCGCCGCCCGGTCACGCCGCCTGGTTACGGCATCCGTCACGCCTGCCGGTCAGTCGAAGACCGGCCCCACCGTGCGCGAGCGCTTCAGCTCGTAGAAGCCGGGAGTGCCGGCGACCAGCAGTACGCCGTCCCAGAGGCGGCCGGCCGCCTCGCCCTTCGGTGCCGGGGTGACGACCGGGCCGAAGAAGGCAACGGTCTCCCCCTCGACCGGGCCGGGAGCGTGGATCACCGGCGTGCCGACGTCGGTGCCGACCGGACGCATGCCGGCCTCGTGGCTGGCCCGCAACGCCTCGTCGTACGCGGTGGAGTCGGCGGCCTCGGCCAGCGCCGGGTCCAGACCGGCGTCGGTGAGCGCGGCAGCGTACATCTCCGGGCCCCGTTCCTCCTTGCGGAGGTGAATCCGGGTGCCGAGCGCGGTGTAGATGTCACGGACCGCCTGCTGCCCGTACTTCTGCTCGACCGCGATGCAGATCCGCACCGCCCCCCACGCCTTTTTCAACGATTCGCGGTACTCCGCCGGTAATTCGTCCCGCCCCTCGTTCAACACGGAGAGGCTCATCACCCGGAATTCGACGTCGACCGGGCGGACCTGCTCGACCTCCAGCAACCAGCGGGAGGTCACCCAGGCCCAGGGACAGGCCGGATCGAAATACATGGTGGCGCTCGTGCGCTCAGGCACGGCGACTCCCTTCACTATTGACGAACGGCGAATTCCTATCCAACTCCACAAATCTTCACCCCGACGATGCCTGTACGGCACTGGGATGAGACCGTGAGTTGGACCACCCCCGCTCACTCCCCCGCGTGAAACACTCGACCGGGAGCCACCGGGGGTGGATCTTCGCTGTCAGTGGGGACAGCAGGCGAGCTGCGGATGGAGAAATGACGTGCCGGGAGTGCGCAACCTTACTCAGGTCGAGGCAACCGAGCGGGCCCGCCTGCTCGACGTAGCCGGATATGACATCAGCCTGGACCTGACCTCCGGCGACCAGGCCGCCGACGATCGTACCTTCCGTTCGGTGACCGAAGTCCGGTTCCGCTGTACCGAGCCAGGCGCCAGCACCTTCATCGAACTCGCCGCCGACTCGGTGCGGTCGGCGACGCTCAACGGCACGCCGATCGACCTCGTCACCTGGTCCGCGGAGAAGGGTCTCACCCTGACCGACCTGGCCGCCGAGAACACCCTCGTGGTCGACGCCGACTTCGCCTACTCGGCGAGCGGCCAGGGTCTGCACCGTAGCGTCGACCCGGTCGACGGCGAGACGTACCTCTACAGCCAGTTCGAGACGGCCGACGCGCAGCGCGTCTTCGCCTGCTTCGACCAGCCCGACCTGAAGAGCGTCTACACCTGGCACGCCACCGTCCCCGCGCACTGGCGGGCGATCTCCAACATGCCGGTGACCAGCGAGGAGACCAACGGCGAAACGAAGACCGTCCACTTCGCCGAGTCGGCCCGGATGAGCACCTACATCACCGCTCTCTGCGCCGGCCCGTACCACGAGGTCCGCTACACCCACGACGGCATCAGCATGGGCTACTACTGCCGGGCCAGCATGGCGGAGTACCTCGACGCCGACGAACTGCACCTGATCACCACACAGGGATTCGACTTCTTCCACGAGCAGTTCGGGGTCCGCTACCCACTGCCGAAGTACGACCAGCTCTGGGCACCGGACTTCAACGCGGGCGCGATGGAGAACTTCGGCTGCGTCACCCACTCCGAGACGCACTACATCTTCCGTTCCCAGGTCACCGACTTCGAGCACGAGCAGCGGTCGAACACGGTGCTGCACGAGCTGGCCCACATGTGGTTCGGCAACCTGGTCACCATGCGGTGGTGGAACGACCTCTGGCTCAACGAGTCGTTCGCCGAATGGGCCAGCCACTGGGCCAACTCGAACGCCACCCGGTTCACCGACGCGTGGACGACCTTCCTGTCCGTCCGCAAGAACTGGGGCTACCGGCAGGACCAGCTCTCCTCCACCCACCCGGTCTACTGCGAGATGCCGGACCTGGAGGCGGTCGAGGTCAACTTCGACGGCATCACGTACGCCAAGGGCGCCAGCGTGCTCAAGCAGCTCGTCGCGTACGTCGGCGAGGAGCCGTTCCGGGCCGGTCTGCGCACCTACTTCGCCCGGTACGCCTGGGGCAACGCCACCTTCGACGACCTCCTCTCCGAGCTGGAGGCGGCCTCCGGCCGGGAGCTGCGCAAGTTCGCCGCCCAGTGGCTGGAGACGTCCCAGGTGAACACGCTGCGGCCGGAGGTGACGATCGACGCCGACGGCAACTACCAGCGGGTCGTCGTACGCCAGGAAGCGCCCACCGACTACCCGACCCTGCGCACGCACCGGATCGGGGTCGGCCTCTACGACCTGCGCGACGGCCGGCTGGTCCGGCGGGACCGGCTTGAGGTCGACGTGGCCGGCGAGGCGACCGAGCTGCCCCAGCTCGCCGGGGTGCCGGCGCCGGACGTACTGCTGCTCAACGACGACGACCTGACGTACGCGAAGCTTCGTCTCGACGAGCGGTCGATGGCAACGGTGGTGCAGCACGTCGGCGCGTTCGAATCCTCCCTGGCACGGGGCCTCTGCTGGGCCGCGGCCTGGGACATGGTCCGAGACGGCGAACTGGCCTCCCGTGACTACGTCGCCCTCGTACTGGCCGGGCTCCCCGCCGAGACCGACATCAACCTGGTCACCCAGACTCTGCGCCAGGCGACGAGCACACTGGCCATGTACGCCGACCCGGAGTGGGCGGTGACCGGCTGGGCCGACCTGGCGCGTACCGCCCGTACCGCGGTGCGGCTCGCCGAACCGGGCAGCGGGCTGCAACTGGCCTGGACCCGCGCGTACGCCTCCGCGGTCCGCTCCGACGAGGAGCTGGCCACGATTCGCGGCTGGCTCGACGGGGTGGACGTGCCGGACGGGCTGGCGATCGACACCGAGTTGCGCTGGACGCTGCTGCGGGCCCTGGTGGCGAACGGTGCCGCCGGGAGCGCCGAGATCGACGCCGAACTGGCCGGGGACCGGACCGCGAGCGGTGAGCGCGAGGCGGCGCTGAGCCGGGCGCTGGTCCCGACCGCGCAGGAGAAGGACGCGACCTGGGCCGCGCTGACCGGCGAGGAGGCCCTGCCGAACTGGCGCAACCGGGCCCTGCTCCAGGGTTTCCAGCACCCGGCCCAGGTGGAGCTGACCGCGCCCTACAGCGCCCGGTACTTCGAGTCGCTGGGGCAGGTGTGGGCGAGCCGGGACAGTGAGCCCGCGCAGGAGTTCGTCGTCCTGGCGTACCCGTCCTACCAGGTGAGTGCGGAGACGATCGCCGCCACCGACGAGTGGCTGGCACAGGAGGGGCACCCGGCCCCGCTGCGCCGGCTGGTCACCGAGGGCCGTGACGGGGTGGTCCGGGCGCTGAACGCCCGTGCCCGCGACGCCGCCTGACACGCGAAAACCCCGGCGGGGTCATCGGATCACCGATGCCGCCGGGGTTTTTCAGCAGGTGGTTAACAGGGGGCCCTTGTTATACGGAAAGCGATAACAAGGGGCCCTTCCTTACGCCGCCTTGCCGGCGCGGCTGGCGAGCTGGTCGAGGCCGCTGATGATGCCACCGGCGAGGTCGCCGCCACCGAAGGCGGCCACCATGGAGAGCGCGGCCAGCTTGGCGTCCCGGTCGGGGATACGCTTACGCGCCTCAGCTCCGGTGATCACCTCCAGCATCCGCTGGTTCGGCGACACCGCGATCAGCACCGACCTGGCCGGGTCGGCGAGCTGTTCCAACAGCCGTACGGCGTGCTCGCGTACCGGCTCGTCCAGCGCACCCACGTAGACCGTGAAGACCAGTCCGCTGCCCTGGTCGGCGAGGCGCAACGCCTCGTCGATGCGGAGCAACTGGCGGGTGGAGAACGGACCGTCGAGCACGTCCGGTCGACCCACCGGCTCCGGCTCAGCCGGGCTGTACGTGGTCATGGTCTGCTCACCAGCGGTCACTTGCGCCTCCCGTTGTGCCCGCCGGAATCGGCGTACCCGTGGTCTCGGTCTCCGCACCGGTCAACTCGGCCGCGCGGCCACTGCCGCGCAGTGCGGCGGTGGCGGAACCAGCCAGATTCTCCGGTGCGGACAGGAACCAGACCGGTGTGAAGTCGAACGGACGCCCTGGCCGATACCGCTTGGCGCTCCGGCCGCCACCGGCGAGCGCCAACACGGCGATCACCAGCACCACGGCGGCCGGGACGCCGACGAAATACAGCAAGGTGTCGGTAACCGTCCACTGCTCGGTAGCAGACAACCTCAACGCTCCCAGGCGTGATAGGGACCAAGACACCCGGCCCAGGGTGGGCGGCCAGGCTGCCGGTCCGCTCCGACTCAGACTGTGTCAACGGTATCGTGCAGCGACGCGCCGCGTATCTCGGGGTGGCGAACCGACCCCGCATTGACCTGCCCGGGACCGGGCGCGGGCGGTACCGATCGGTGTCTGTCGCCGTACCGGACAACCGGACACCGCCCACGCGTGGACACGAAAACGCCCGAGGAACCCGTTACTCGTCAACCGTACGGGCGAGCGCGTCGGCCAGCCGCCAGCAGTCGTGGTACGTCGAGTAGAGCGGGACCGGTGCGGCCCGGATGACGTCGGGTTCACGGGAGTCGGTGAGCACCCCGTGCTCGAACCGCAGTCGCCGGGCCAGTTCGGCGGCGCTGCCCTGGCCGATCCGCAGCGAGAGCTGGGCTCCGCGCCGCTGCGGGTCACGCGGGGTGAGCAGGCTCATCGGTCGGGTCGCGACGACCTCGTCGAGCACGCGCTCGGCGTACGCGGTCAGCCGTACGCTCCGTTCGCGGAGCGCGGTCATTCCGATCTTGTCGAAGAGTTCCAGTGAGGTGCGCACCGGCCCCATCGCGAGGATCGGCGGGTTGGAGACCTGCCAGGCGTCGGCGGTGGCCGGCGGCCGGATCCGCGCGGTCATTTCGAACCGGGTCGCCGGTTCGTTGCCCCACCAGCCCTCGAACCGGGGCAACCCGGGATCGCCGAGGTGCCGCTCGTGGACGAACGCGGCAGCGATCGCACCCGGCCCCGCGTTGAGGTACTTGTACGTGCACCAGGCGGCGAAGTCCACGTCCCAGTCGTGCAGTCGCAGCGGTACGTTGCCGGCCGCGTGGGCGAGGTCCCAGCCGACCACCGCGCCGGCTGCCCGACCGGCCCGGGTGATCGCGGGGATGTCCATCAGCTCGCCGGTGAGGTAGTTGACCCCACCGAGCAGCACCAGCGCGACGTTCTCCCCCTCCCGTTCGAGGTAGTCGAGCACGTCGGCGGTGCGCAGGTTCTCCTCGCCCGGACGGGCGCGCAGCCGTACCACCACCTGGTCCGGGTCGAGCCCGTGGAAGCGCGCCTGGCTCTGCACGGCGTAGCTGTCCGAGGGGAACGCGGTGTCCTCGATGACGATCCGGTTCCGGGCACCGGACGGGCGGTAGAACGAGACCATCAGCAGGTGCAGGTTGACCGTGAGGGTGTTCATCACCACGGTCTCCGCCGGGAGGGCGCCGACCAGTCGCGCGGCCGGCTCGGTGAGCAGACTGACGTACGGGGTCCAGGGGCGGGCACCCTCGAAGTGGCCCTCGATCGCCAACCGGGCCCAGGTGTCCAACTCCTCCAGCAGTTCCGCCCGGGTGGCCCGGGGCTGGAGACCGAGGGAGTTGCCGACCAGGTAGGCGGCCTCGGCGTACCGTCCGCCCTCGGCGGGCGGGATCAGGAACAGGTCGCGCTGGCCAGGGTCGGCGGCGTCGAGACGGTGAGCTTCTTCTTCGGTGAAGGGCATCTTCGCTTCCACTTTCGGTGTCGTTCCGGTTCCGGTCCCCACGGGTCGCCGCCTCACATGGAGGTACGGGCCGACCAGAGCTCAGGAAAGACCGTACGGGCCATGCTTCGTTGCAACCAGGCCACGCCGCCCGAGCCACCGGTGCCCGGCTTCGCGCCCATGGTCCGTTGGGTCGCCTTCAGGTGCTGGTAACGCCAGTCGCCGAACTGCTCGGAGATCTCGGAGAGGGTCTCGCCGAGCAGACGCAACTGGTTGTCCGGGCCGGTGTCGGAGTAGATCTCGACCCAGCAGCGCTCCACCTCGGCGCTCGGCTCGGCCGGCTCGGTGAGGTCCCGGTCGAGCAGCGTCGCGGGGATGTCGAAGCCACGGCGGGCGAGCAGCCGGAACACCTCGTCCCAGAGGCTCGGCGCCTGGAGGGCGTCGGCCAGGGCGTCGTACACGGCGGGTTGCCGGCGGAACGGGCGGATCAGCGACGGGGTCTTCAGCCCGAGCAGGAACTCAAGCTGGCGGTACATGGCCGACTGGAAGCCGGAACCCTCGCCGAGCAGGTCACGGAACGTGTTGAAGTCGGCCGGGGTCATCCAGCGCAGACCCCGCCAGGCCGCGTTCAGCCCTTCCAGGTGCAGTACGGTGCGGCGCAACGGTCCGAGCGCGCCCCAGACGTCGTCCTCGGCGAGCCGCTGACGAGCATCGCGCAGTTCGAAGCAGGTGAGCCCGAAGTACAGCTCCATGATCTGGCTGACCATCAGGAACGACATCTCGCCCGGGTCCTTGCCCAGCGTCTGCTGCAACGTGTGCAGCGTGCTGGCGTGCACGTACGCGTCGTACGGCGTCCGGTCCGCGAACTCCAGCGTTGGCTCGCCCTGGTTCGCCTCGGCTCGGGCGGTGCGCTCGTCGGCGGTGACCGGCCGGATGCCGGGCCCGTTCCACCCCGTCGCGCCGACCCGGTCGGCCGCGATCACCGGCCCATGCTGCCCGTGCTCCATCTGACTGTCCCCTTCCGTTCCCGCCGTACGTCATGATCTCGCTCTCAGGCGCCTCCGAGGAATGCCGAAGCAACGGCATACTTGCGTCCTGACCTGCGAATCAGCGGCTATTTCGGTGAAACACCTCACGAAGGGAAGGTGCGGCATGGACGGCATGGACTGGGCGCTGCTACGCGAACTACAGGCCGACGCCCGGCTCTCCTTCAGCGAACTCTCCCGCCGGGTCCACCTCTCGCCGCCCGCCGTCGCCGAACGGGTCCGCCGGCTGGAGGAGGCCGGGGTGGTCACCGGCTACCACGCCCACGTGGACCTGACCCGGGCGGGACGGACCGTGGTGGCTCTGATTCGGATGTCCTGCTACGGCCCGCAGTGCATCCTGCGCGACCCCTCGGTCGCCGACTGGCCGGAAGTGCTGGAGATACACCGGATCACCGGGGACGCGTGCAGTGTGCTCAAGGTGGCCGCCGGGTCGATCGACGCCTTCGAGGACGTGATCGACCGGCTCGCCCCGTACGGGCAGCCGTCGAGCACGATGGTGCTCTCGTCCCCGCTGAACTGGCACCCGGTCACCCCACTGCCGGCGGTACCGGATCCGACCGCCCCCTGAGGCGGCGCCCCCCGATCGGTTGTCGCCCACCCACCGGCGAGTGGCCCGGCGATCCGGCGTGATTCGCGGGTCCGGGTGGGAACACCTCCCTCGACGCGAGTTACCGCGCGAAGCCGGCCGAGGGCCGGAAGGGGGAGGTCATGCGGGGTCGAACGGCAGTCCGTCGGGCACTCGTCTCGGCGGCCGGTGTGGTCGCCCTGGGGGCGCCAGCGGCGCCCGTCGCGGCGGCACCGACGCCGACACAGGCATCCAACGCGTTCGTCGAGGTCACCCCGAATACCGCCCAGGCGGGCAGTCGGGTGAACATCCGGGCAAGTTGCGACCAGGCAAACAACAACCAGGCGATCGTCGAGTCGCAGGCGTTCAACCGGGTCGTCGTACGACCGAACAACGGCTTCCTGACCGGGCAGGTGACCATTCCGGGCAACCGGGCGCCGGGCACCTTCGACGTGAACCTGACCTGCCCGAACGGCAACACCGCGCACACCACCCTGACCGTGGTCAACATGAGTAAGCCGACTCAGGGCCCGGCCACAGGGGGTGGCGGTACGGCCGGCGGCTTCGGCGGCCCGATGGTGCTCGCCGGTGGCCTCGCCGTGGTCGTGATCGGCGGTGGGCTCTGGCTGATGAGCGCGCGTCGCCGGCCCGAGACGCGACTCTGAGCCGGCCGAGCCGATGGCCGGTCGCCTCGCTCCGGTCCGGGCGGCGCAGAGCAGGGCTTGGCGCCTGCTCTCCCGGCTCGCCACCGAGGCGTCGGCGGCGAGCATCGTCACCCCGGACACCGCGGATCGCACCGCGCCCGGCACGCTGCGTACCGGGCGGGCGCAGCCCGGTACGGGACGGGCGGTCGGCACCGCCCGCCCGCCCGGTTACCGGGTCGCGCCGCAGCGCGTGGGCCGGGTCCGCCAGCCGGCACGCCGCCGCCCCGGTCCGGTGCCGATCATCATCGTGCTGATGGGGCTGATCATCACCGGTTTCGGCGTCCAGTACGTGACCGGGACGAACTTCCTGCCCGGGTTCAGCGCCGGTAGCCAGCCACCACCCCGCAAGTTTCCGGTGATGGAGCAGAGCCCGCCGACCGCGATCGCGATCGACTCACTCGACGTCCGGGCCCGGGTGCACCGGGTCGGGATCGCTCCGGACGGTTCGATCGCCGTACCGCCGCCCGACCGCTACCAGGAGGCCGGCTGGTACGACCAGAGCCCGACCCCGGGCCAGTACGGGCCGGCCGTGATCGTCGGCCACGTCGACACCCGGACCGGCCCTGCGGTCTTCCACGACCTGGCGAAGGTACGGCCCGGCGCCGAGATCGAGGTCACCCGGATGGACCGTTCGGTGGCCGTGTTCAAGGTCAATTCGGTCCGCCGTTACGACAAGTCCCAGTTGCCGACCGAGGAGGTCTTCGACGACTTCAACCGGCCCGGTCTGCGGCTCATCACCTGCGGTGGCCGTTGGGTCGGCGGCACCACCGGATACGCGGACAACGTGGTGGTCTTCGCCTCGCTGGTCTCCGCCCGCCCGGCGTGACCCCCGGCCGCGCTTTCCCGGTCAGGCGGCCTCGGCGTCCCGGAGGTCGAGCCAGTCCGCCCAGCGCGGGTCGGGTGCCCGGTGGCCGAGCACCCGCCAGGCTGTCCCCTTCGGCGGGGCCGGTAGCGCGTGCAGCCGCCAGCCCATCTCGGCCGGGGTCTTGTCACCCTTGCTGTGGTTGCACTTGGCGCACGCCGCGACGACGTTCTCCCAGGCGTGTCGACCGCCACGGCTGCGCGGGAAGACATGGTCGATGGTCTCGGCGGGGCCCCGGCAGTAGGCGCACCGCCAGCCGTCCCGGGCGAAGATCGCCCGCCGGGAGAGACCGACATGACTGCGGTACGGCACCCGGACGAAGCGGGTCAGGCGTACCACCGAGGGCACCGGCAGCGAGTTGCGGGCGCTGTGCAGCATCCCCTCACCGTCGGCGACGCAGACTGCTTTGGCCGAGAGCACAAGAATCGCTGCTCGACGCACCGAAACGACACACAGCGGCTCGTACGTCGCATTGAGTACCAACGAGCCGGAGCCCACCGTGGGTCGTATGTCAGGCATCGCGATCACCCTCCCGGTTGTGTCGTGCCCCACCCCTGTCATCTGCCCTGTGCCGACCGACGGCGCGGTTCGCTACCGACCGCGGCCGACGCCGGCAGATCACCGGCGTCCGTGCGCCAATAGTCCCCGATAGGACCCCCGATTGCACGCACTAATCCGGGGTCCCTCATGAAGCTTTTGTGTCGCGTGACAGGATGACCGGTTCCGTCCGGTTAACCAGGCGACACCGGACGCTTCCCGGCCGTTCGCGCTGGCGGGAGTGAACCCCCCTTGCGGCGGGGCGCCCGACGGTGACGCCGACCCGTGCGGTACTAAGGCACTCGTGAATCTCGTGCTCCCGTACGCCGTTCCCTCCCCCAGTCCGAGCAGCCCCGGCCCGACCAGTCCCAGCCCGGCCTGCCTGGACAGCTACGCCTGCGACCTGCTGTGGAAGTGGACCGACACCCCGTGGTTGGCGGAGGGCAGCTACTACCTCCTGATCAAGCCGCTGCGGATCATCGCGATCGTCCTGATCGCCATGCTGACCCGGTACCTGCTGCACCGGACCATCAAACGGCTGGTGGGCGCGACCGCCGAGGGGTCGGTGCCGACCATCCTCAAGCCGCTGCGGGAACGGATTCCCACCGCGCACGTCGACCCGGCAATGGTCGTACCCGAACGCCGTCGACAGCGCGCCGAGGCGATCGGTTCGGTGCTGCGCAGCCTGGTCACGGCGGTGGTCTTCGGGATCGCCGTACTGCTGGTACTGAGCGAGCTCAGCTTCGACCTGGCGCCGCTGCTGGCGAGCGCGGGCATCGCTGGCGTGGCCCTGGGCTTCGGCGCACAGACGCTGGTCAAGGACTTGATCGCCGGGTTGTTCATGCTCCTCGAAGACCAGTACGGAGTGGGCGACACGGTCGACCTCGGCGAGGCCACCGGCGTGGTCGAGGCGGTCGGCCTGCGGATCACCACGATCCGGGACGGGCGCGGGGTGCTCTGGTACATCCGCAACGGCGAGATCGTCCGGGTCGGGAACAAGAGCCAGGGCTGGGCGCTGGTCATCGTCGACCTGCCGATCGGCTTCGCCGGTACGGAGGAGGCGACCGCGGTGCTGCGTACGGCGGCGGCGTCGGTGGCGCTGGACCCGGAACTGTCGCCGGAGATCGTCGAGGAGCCGGAGGTGCTCGGCGTCGAGCAGATCACGGTGGACGGCGCGGTGATCCGTACGGTGGTCAAGACGACATCGGACGGACAACTGGCGGTGGGGCGGGAACTGCGCCGCCGCCTCGCCGAGGCGTTGGAGAACTCCGGTATCACCGCGCAGATCGCCGCGTCGCGGATGTATCTCCGCCCCCAGGCACCCGGGACGGGCGGCACCGAGACGGGTCAGGGCGGGGCCACCTGACCGGGGCGGGTGGCGCCGTCGGAGCGGTTCGCGGGATCAAGGGGTCGCGAACCGCATGGCTGGTCAGGTATCGTCCGTTCGTTCAGTCATCAGTGCGACGATCTACCCATTCACACTAGCCAAATGTCTGACGATCGGGCAGAATCCGGGACAAGCTCCTCTCGGAGCGTGACGAAGACTTCGCTGTCCCCTACGTCTGACAACGTTTCCCGACGGCTCCATCATGAGTGGTCAGCGGTCGAGAACGATGGAGGCCCCCGTGTCCGAGGCGACACGAACGCCCGAAGGGCCGGCTACCTTCCGCGAGGTGTTCGCGCAGCCGGAATTCCGGGCGCTCTACACGGCCAACGCGTTCTCCTGGCTTGGTGACTACCTGGCGCGAGCCGCCGTCACCGTGCTGGTGTTCCAGGAGAGCAAGTCGGTCGCGCTCTCGGCCGCCGCCTTCGCGGTGAGCTTCCTGCCCTGGCTCGTCGGCGGCCCGCTGCTCGCCGCGGTGGCGGAACGCCACCCGTACCGGAACGTGATGGTCATCTGCGACCTCACCCGGATGGTGCTGATCGGCCTCATCGCCATCCCCGGCCTACCGGTGCCGGTGATCCTGGCGTTGCTCTTCGGTGTCACCCTGGCCAACCCGCCGAGCCAGGCAGCCCGATCCGCGCTGCTCCCGATGCTGCTCAGCGGCGACCGCCTGGTGGTCGGTCTGGCGGTCAACACCAGCACCGGGCAGGCCGCCCAGATCGCCGGGTACGTGCTCGGCGCCTCGGTCGCCACCCTGAACCCGACCACCGCGCTGCTGATCAACACCGGCACCTTCGCGTTCTCCGCGATACTGATCCGGTTCGGCATCCAGCAGCGGGCGGCGGCGATGACCCCGGAACACCGCAGCCACCTGCTCCGCGAGACGGCCGAGGGGTTCAAGCTGGTCTTCGGAACCCCGGTGCTGCGATCCATCGCCGTCATCGTCTTCGCCTCGATGCTCTTCGCCATCGTGCCCGAGGGCCTGGCCGCAGGGTGGGCGGCGAAGTTCGTCGACGTGTCCGACCCTGATCACCCCAGCGCCGGCCTGGTCCAGGCGATGATCATGATTGCCAGCCCGGTCGGTTTCATCCTCGGCGGTCTGACCATCGGACGCGGGCTGCGTCCGGACGTACGACGGGCGATGATCCGGCCGTTCGCGGTGCTGGCCCCGCTCGCCCTGGTGCCGGCGCTGCTCAACCCGACTCCACCCGTGGTCGCCCTGATGGCGCTGATCAGTGGCTTCGCGGTGGCCGGCCTGCTGCCGGTCGCCAACGGTCTCTTCGTGCAGGCCCTGCCGCCCGGCTTCCGGGCCCGCGCGTTCGGGGTGATGAGCAGCGGGATACAGGTGCTTCAGGGCGGCGCGGTGCTGGTCACCGGGGTCCTCGCCAGCCGGTTCAACATTCCCACCGTGGTGGGGCTCTGGAGCATCGGCGGGGTGCTGCTGATGCTGGTCGTCTCGACCCAGTGGCCGAGTACGGCGGACTTCAACGCGGCGATCGCGAACGCCTCGCGGCAGACCCGGATGGGTGCCGAGGTACGCCCGGCGCAGCGCTCGGCCGAGGAGTCGATCGACGACCGGGCGCCGGGCTCTCCCAGCCCCCAGGGCGGCGTCAGCACTCTGTGATCAAGGCCGCCCCGACCGCGTCCCAACCGATCGATCCGGACCTGGCAGGATGGAAGCGTGACGTCTCCAGCTGAGGGCGATCCGACGCGGACGCCGACGACCCTGTTCGAGGCCATCGGCGGTGAACCGACCTTCCGCAAGCTGGTCGACGAGTTCTACGTCGGCGTCGCCGGCGATCCGCTGCTCCGCCCGCTCTATCCCGAAGAGGATCTCCGCCCGGCGGCGGACCGGATGACGCTCTTCCTGATGCAGTACTGGGGCGGACCGAACACCTACTCGGAGCAGCGTGGCCACCCGCGACTGCGGATGCGGCACGCCCCGTTCCGGGTCGGAGCGGCCGAGCGGGACGCCTGGCTGCGGCAGATGCGTCGGGCCGTGGAGAGCCTGGACCTGCCGAAGGAGTACGAGGAGACGCTCTGGGACTACCTGGAGCGGGCCGCGTACTTCATGGTCAACACGGATGAGGGCGACGTGACGCCCCCGCCCCGGCTCGGCTGACTGACGGCGTAGCCCACCACGTGCCCGGAAAATCAGCGGGAGAGGCGTCAGAGCAGGGCACCCTCGTCGTGTAGCCAGTCGACGAAGGTGGTGGCCATCGCCGCGCCGCAGTCGAGCACCTCGACCACCAGCGCGTCATGCGCTCCGGACCGCATCGGCACCTGCATCTCGGCGTAGATCGGCAGTTGGCCGCGTTCGGTCGGGTCGCCCACGTACGCCTTGGCGAAGCGTTGGGCGTGGTTCCACTCGTTGACCACCCGGTAGGCACGGTCCACCCAGTCCGGCGGCACCGTCGAGTAGGGCCGGGCACGCATCACCAGGATCTCGTCCTCCGGCCCCTCCAGCGCGAAGAGCACGGCGTGCCGTTCCCACATCGCCAGCAGGCTGCCGTCGCCGTCGGCGAGGTAGCGGACGTCGAGTAGGTCGAGGGCCTCACCGAGCCGGCGCAGGGTCACCGGTGCGACCGTTGCCGGCGCGATGGCGGCTGGTACGACGACGGCGGGCCGTTCCGTTGTCGCGGGCGATTCCGACGGATCAGAGTCGTGCTCCGGCTCACGTGGCGCAGGCGGTCCGACCCGCACGGCCTGGTCCACGGAGATCCTGCTTCGAGTCTCCGGCCCACCGCTCGAAGCGGTGTGACCGGGGCGCCATGACCACCACGGCATTGCTCGCGCACCTCACTCCCCAGCGGATCCAGTCGCCTACGGTGCGTTGGATCCGAGGGACGACGGTACCCGGATAGCCGTTCGGAGGCATCCCCCCAACGGATGCCCGTGACCGGAGGAACTATATAGCATCAACCGTTCAGGGGATCTCGAATAGGCGTGATCGACAGTTGGCTCGCTCTGAGTGCCCATGCGACTCCGAAGGGTGCCGAAAGCCCCGTCCACCGCCCCACCGCCCTGACCTGGACCCCGTCCGGACCGATCTGGCCCACCGAACCCGGACCAGCGGCTTCGACAGAAGTGGATACGGCCGCTTCGAGCGGAGTCGCCGCGGGACCGAGAAAGCCCATCCGGACCACCGCCTGCACCAGCCGCTGCGACACCTCGAACCGGCCGGGCGGCCCGGCCGGCGACGAACGGGTGACCACCACCGCGACGTGGTCCAGCAACGCGTCCCGGAGCATCCGCTGCCCCACGGCCCGACCGGCCACCCCGTGCTCCGCCGCGTCACGCAGTGTGCCCGCCGCCGCGGCGGCGATCCGACGTACGTCCGAGCCCGGCATCGTGTCGACCAGTTCCCCGGCCGACGGCGGCAACGGCCACCGCCAGTCGGCGTCCCGGCGGGGCGGCAGACCGGCACCGTCCCGAGCCAGCTCGGCCAGGAGCGTGGCCGCCGAGACGGTCACGTCACCTGGACCGGGCCCGGCGACGGTCCGGCCGACCAGCACCGCCCACGGCAGACGGGCCCAGAGCGTGGTACGCCCCGCGGGACCCGCCGGGCGTAGGCGTACCACCGCGGTCGGGTCGAGCCGGGTCAACCGGGCCAGGAAGGCGCCGGCGTCGGCGATCCCGGTCAGCCCGTGTCCGGGTGCCGCCGTGGCGACCGGCTCGCCGGGAGCGTGCCCGTCCACCGCCGGCCCGCTCACGGCAGCAGGTACGGCCGCAGGAAGGCCCGCTCGTCCGCGGAGAGGCGACGGGGCTGACCCTGTTCCAGGTCGTACGGCACCAGCACCGAACGGGCCCGACTGGCCAGCACGTCGCCGTCGAACAACTCGTAGCCGATGGTGAACCGGGAGGCCCGGATCTCCTCCACCCAGAGTTCCACCCGGACCGTCGGCGCCTGCTCGGCGGTGGCCCGGCCGAGGGCGTAGTCCACCGGACGCAGGTAGTCCACCTCGTGCCGGGCGATGACCACCCCCTCGGCGAACGAGCCGACCCCCCAGGCCCGGCCGCCGACGAACATCAACGCCACCCGGGCCTCCTCGTAGAGGGTGAGGAAGCGGGCGTTGTTGACGTGCCCGTACGCGTCCAGGTCGGACCAGCGCAGGGCGCAGTGGTAGACGTACCGGGCTGCCGGCGGGTGCTCGGCGGCGACCGGACTAGTCACGGGTGAGCTTGCGGTAGGTCACCCGGTGCGGTCGGGCCGCTTCGGCGCCGAGGCGGTCGATCTTGTTCTTCTCGTACGCCTCGAAGTTGCCCTCGAACCAGAACCACTTGGCCATGTTCTCGTCCTCGCCCTCCCAGGCCAGGATGTGCGTTGCCACCCGGTCGAGGAACATCCGGTCGTGCGAGATGACCACGGCACAGCCGGGGAACTCCAGCAGCGCGTTCTCCAGCGAGGAGAGGGTTTCCACGTCGAGGTCGTTGGTCGGCTCGTCGAGCAGGATCACGTTCCCGCCGATCTTGAGCGTGAGCGCGAGGTTCAGCCGGTTCCGCTCGCCACCGGAGAGCACCTTGGTCGGCTTCTGCTGGTCCGGGCCCTTGAACCCGAACGCCGCCACGTACGCCCGGGACGGCATCTCGACCTTGCCGACCATCAGGTAGTCGAGCCCGTCGGACACCACCTCCCAGACCGTCTTGTCACCGTTGAGGCCCTCACGGTTCTGGTCGACGTACGACAGGTGCACGGTCTCGCCGACCCGCACCGCGCCGTCGGTCGGCTGCTCCAGCCCGACGATGGTCTTGAAGAGCGTGGTCTTGCCGACACCGTTGGGGCCGATGATGCCGACGATGCCGTTGCGCGGCAGGGTGAAGCTGAGGTTGTCGATCAGCAGCCGGTCGCCGAAACCCTTGCTGAGGCTGTTCGCCTCGATCACCGTGTTGCCCAGGCGCGGGCCCGGCGGGATCTGGATCTCCTCGAAGTCGAGCTTGCGGGTCTTCTCCGCCTCGGTGGCCATCTCCTCGTAGCGGTCCAGCCGCGCCTTGGACTTGGTCTGCCGCGCCTTGGCGTTGGAGCGGACCCACTCGAGTTCCTCGGTGAGCCGCTTCTTCATCTTCGCGTCGCGCCGACCCTCGACGGCCAGCCGGGCGGCCTTCTTCTCCAGGTAGGTGGAGTAGTTGCCCTCGTACCCGATGGCCCGGCCCCGGTCCAGCTCCAGGATCCAGCCGGCCACCTTGTCCAGGAAGTACCGGTCGTGGGTGATCGCCATGACGGTACCGGCGTACTTGGCCAGGTGCTGCTCCAGCCACTGCACGCTCTCCGCGTCCAGGTGGTTGGTGGGCTCGTCGAGCAGGAGCAGGTCCGGAGCTTCCAGCAGCAGCTTGCAGAGCGCGACCCGGCGGCGTTCACCACCGGAGAGCTGGGTGACGTCGGCGTCCGGCGGCGGGCAGCGGAGCGCGTCCATCGCGAGTTCGAGCTTGGAGTCGATGTCCCAGGCGTCCTCGTTGTCCAACTCCTCCTGGAGCCGACCCATCTCCTCCATCAGCTCGTCGGAGTAGTCGGTGGCCATCTGCTCGGCGATCTTGTTGAACCGCTCCAGCTTGGCCTTGGTCTCCGCGACCGCCTCCTCGATGTTGCCGAGGACGGTCTTGGCGTCGTTCAACGGCGGCTCCTGGGCGAGCATCCCCACGGAGTAGCCGGGCATCAGCCGGGCATCACCGTTGCTCGGCCGGTCCAGCCCAGCCATGATCTTGAACAGGCTGGACTTACCGGCGCCGTTCGGGCCGACCACACCGATCTTGGCCCCGGGCAGGAAGCTCAGCGTCACATTGTCGAGCACGACCTTGTCGCCGTGCGCCTTGCGCGCCTTTTCCAGAACGTAGATGTACTGGGCCACGGTGCGGCCTACCTCCAGAGTCTGCGGAACAGGGAGCCTTAACCCGAGCCCGGGAGCCCGCGAGCGGGACGCGAGCGCAGGGTGAACTCCGCGCGGGCCGTCGTCAATCCTGACAGGTGAGGCGGCGTACGCCCACATCACCCCGCCGGGACCCGGAACGAGGGCCGAAACGGCTCGATATCGTCAAGATCACTTACTGGTTTGGCCTCACCGTCCCGCAGGGCAGTAAGAGTGGCACCGCGAGGGAGGCACCGCAGCTACGCTCAGTACGCTCAGCGGTGGACTGCGGAATCACCGGAGGTGCACAGATCGTGACGGAACGTAGCTCGTTCGTGGTCGTGGCGAATCGTCTGCCGGTCGACGAGGTGACCACCCCCGAGGGCCGCCAGTGGCGCCGAAGCCCAGGCGGCCTGGTCACCGCCCTGCACCCGGTCCTGGTCCAGCACCAGGGCACCTGGGTGGGGTGGGCGGGCGGGGTGGGCGCCGCCCCCGAACCGTTCGACCTCGATGGCATCGGGCTGCACCCCGTTCCGCTGAGCGCCGAGGAACTGGAGCGGTACTACGAGGGCCAGTCGAACGCGACCATCTGGCCGCTCTACCACGACGCGGTGGAAACTCCGGCCTACAAGCGCCGCTGGCGGGAGGCGTACCGGCTGGTCAACGCCCGGTTCGCGGAGGCCGCCGCGGAGGTGGCCGCCGAGGGAGCCACGGTCTGGGTGCAGGACTACCAGCTCCAGCTCGTGCCGGCGATGCTGCGGGAACTCCGACCCGACCTGCGGATCGGTTTCTTCCTCCACATCCCTTTCCCGCCAATCGAGCTTTTCATGCAGATGCCGCTGCGGGCCGAGGTGCTACGCGGCCTGCTCGGCGCCGACCTGGTCGGCTTCCAGCAACGGCTCGCGGCCCAGAACTTCGTCCGGCTGGCCCGGCACCTGCTCGGCCTCCGCTACGAGGGGCAGATGATCCAGGTCGACGGGCGCCAGGTGAAGGCCGGAGCCTTCCCCATCTCGATCGACGTGGCCGAGATGGAGCGGATGGCGGCCGACCCTGCGGTGCAGGCACGGGCCAAGCAGATCCGGGCCGAACTGGGTGACCCGAAGACCGTCGTACTCGGCGTCGACCGGCTCGACTACACCAAGGGCATCGAGCTTCGACTCAAGGCGTTCCGGGAGCTGCTGGCTGACGGAAAGTTGACAGTTCCGGACGCCGTTATGGTGCAGGTCGCCACTCCCAGCCGGGAACGGGTGGAGCACTACCAGGCACTACGCGTAAAGGTAGAGCGCGAAGTTGGCCGGATTAATGGCGAATTTGGGCGTGTCGGCGTGCCTGCTGTTCACTATCTGCACCAGTCGTACAGTCGCAGTGAACTTGCCGCGCTCTACTGCGCGGCTGATGTGATGATGGTGACCCCACTGCGAGACGGAATGAACCTGGTGGCCAAGGAGTACGTTGCATCGCGCGCCGACTCTGGCGGCGCGCTCGTGCTCAGTGAGTTTGCCGGCGCCGCCACCGAGTTGCGCCAGGCCTTCCTCTGTAACCCGCACGACCCCGACGGGGTGAAGGACGCGCTGTTGCGCGCGGTCCACGTCGACAAGGTGGAAGCACGGCGCCGCATGCGCATCATGCAGCGCCACCTGCGTACCCACGACGTCGAACACTGGGCCCGGTCTTTCCTGAACGAGCTGGGCGTGCCCGAAACGGAGGCAGTGTGAGCACGTCCGTACTGGACACCGGGTCGATGGCCCTGGACTCGATCGATCCCGCGCTGCGGGACGCGATCGGTCGAATCGCACGCTCCCCCAACCTGCTGGTCGCCTGCGACTACGACGGCACTCTCGCGCCGATCGTGGAGGACCCGAGCAAGGCCGTACCGCTACCGGAGTCGGTGGCGGCCGTACGCGCCCTCGCCGCCCTGCCCCAGACCACGGTCGCCGTGGTCTCCGGCCGGGCACTGCGCGACCTGGCCACCCTCTCCCGGCTCCCCAGCGAGGTACACCTCGTCGGCAGCCACGGGTCGGAATTCGACATCGGCTTCGTGGAACGCCTCGCCCCCGAACTGGTCGAGGTACGCACCCGCCTCCGCAGCGAGCTGCGCCGGATCGTCGCCGAACAGCCCGGCGTACGCCTGGAGAGCAAGCCGGCCAGCATCGCGGTACACACCCGCGGTGCGGCACCCGAGGTCGCGTCGAGGGTGGTCGAGGCGGTACGGAAGGGACCCGCGAGCTGGAGCGGCGTGACCGTCACCCAGGGCAAGGAGGTCATCGAGCTGTCGGTGATCCCCACCCACAAGGGGACCGCCGTGGACCAGCTCCGCACCCAGATCTCGGCCAGCGCGGTGCTCTTCATGGGCGACGACGTGACCGACGAGAACGCCTTCGCCAACCTGCACGGCCCCGACCTCGGCATCAAGATCGGCTCCGGGGAGACCCAGGCGACCTACCGGGTCGCCGACCCGGTCGAGGCCGCGCGGGTGCTCGGCCTGCTGCTCCAGGTCCGCCGCACCTGGCTCTTCGGCGAGCGGGCGGTGCCGATCGAGCGCCACTCGATGCTGGCCAACGGTCGCACCGTCGCGCTCCTCACGCCCGAAGCCAAGGTCACCTGGCTCTGCCACCCGAAGCCGGACGCCTCAGCGATCTTCGCCGACCTGGTCGGCGGCCCGCCCGCCGGTCACTTCAGTGTCGGACCGGAACGGGGCGGGCTGCCGCTCGGACAGCGTTACCGGCCCGGCACGATGACGGTGGAGACCCGCTGGTCCGGGCTGACCGTCACGGACTGGCTGGACCGGCCGTCGTCGGACAACGTACCGGCCGGATCGGCCGTCATCTCCGGCGACTCGACCCTGGTCCGGGTGCTCACCGGCTCCGGCCGGGTCCGGTTGGAGTTCGCCCCCCGGCCCGAGTTCGGCCAGGTGGCGGTGCAGCTCCAGCCGCTCGCCGACGGGCTGCTGGTGCTCGGCTCGAACGAACCGATCGCGCTCTACTCCCCCGGCATCGAATGGCAGGTGGTCGCCGACGGCGGCTACGAGACCGCCCGCGCGGTCGTCGACCTCGCCGCCGCCGGCGGATCGGTCACCCTCGAACTCCGCTTCGGCTCGCACAGCCTGGCCCACCACCGGGTTCCGGTGGCGGAACGGCAGGCCGCCGCCGAGCAGCCCTGGCGGGACTGGGTGGCCAGCCTGAAGCTCCCCACACACGACCGGGAACTCGTCGCCCGCAGTGCGCTCACCCTGCGCGGGCTCTGCCACGAGGCCACCGGCTCGATCCTCGCCGCCGCGACCACCTCGCTTCCCGAGGAACTCGGCGGGGTACGCAACTGGGACTACCGCTACTGCTGGCTACGGGACGCGGCGATGACCGCCCGCGCCCTGGTCGACCTCGGTTCACTCGGCGAGGCCGAAGCCTTCCTGCGCTGGGTCGACGGCTGTGTCGAACGTACCGGCGGACACCCGGAACGGCTGCACCCGCTCTACACCGTCGACGGCTACGAACTCGGCGCCGAAGCGGTCATCGACACCCTGCCCGGTTACGCCGGCTCCCGGCCGGTCCGGGTCGGCAACCTCGCCAACCACCAGCTCCAGCTCGACGTCTTCGGCCCGATCGCCGACCTGCTGGCGGCCGTCGCCGACCTGCGCGGTTCGGTGCTGGAAACCGAGTGGCGGGTGCTGGAGTCCATGGTCGAGGCGGTCAGCCGGCGCTGGCACGAACCCGACCACGGCCTCTGGGAGGCCCGCCTTCCTCCCCGGCACCACGTCTACTCCAAGGTCATGTGTTGGATGACCGTGGACCGGGCGCTGCACATCGTGCGCCAGCACGGTGACGGGGACCGGCCGGAGTGGGTCGAACTGCGCGACCGGATCGGGCACAACGTGCTTGAGTACGGCTGGCACGAGGGCGTCGGCGCCTACAGCGTCGCGTACGGCGACGAGGAGATGGACGCCTCCTCGCTCTGGATCGGGCTCTCCGGCCTGCTTCCCGACAACGACCCGCGGTTCCTCTCCACCGTGCTGAAGATCGAAGCGGATCTGCGCAGCGGCCCGGTGGTCTACCGCTACCACTGGGACGACGGGCTGCCGGGACGCGAAGGCGGCTTCCACATCTGCACGGCGTGGCTGATCGAGGCGTACCTGCGGACCGGACGCCGGGCCGACGCGGAGGAACTGTACGTCCAGATGGTCGACACCGCCGGTCCGACCGGCCTGCTGCCCGAGCAGTACGACCCGTTGGCCGAGCGAGGGCTCGGCAACCACCCCCAGGCGTACAGCCACCTGGGTCTGATCCGGTGTGCACTGCTGCTGGACGAGATGGTCAAGGAGTGAGGTAGCCGCGGTTTGGGGTGGGGCGCACCGTGCCCGGCGAGGGCCGTCAGGCTTGATGCCCGCGCCGGTCACGGTGCGCCCCACCGCTCACCTGGCTGAGGTGTAGGCGCGGATCAATCGCCCGGCGTCGTCGACCCGACCGGGGGCAGGGTTCCGACGACGTTGCCGATGACCACCACCGCCGGGGGACGGATCCTGGCTGTGCCGGCCGCGTCGGCGACCGTACCCAGGGTGGCCCGCAGCGTCCGCTGGGCGCCGGTCGTACCCTCCTGGACCACCGCTGCCGGCGTGCCCGGCTCCCGCCCGTGTGCCAGCAGCGTCGCGGCGATCGCGGCCAGGTTCTTCAGCCCCATCAGCACCACCACCGTGCCGCGCATGCGGGCCAACGCCGCCCAGTCGACCAGGGACGCCGGGTCGTCCGGGGCCACGTGCCCGGAGACCACGGTGAACTCGTGCGCCACCCCACGGTGGGTCACCGGGATGCCGGCGAGCGCCGGGGCGGCGATCGAGCTGGTCACCCCGGGAACGACGGTCACCGGTACGCCGGCGGCGGCGCAGGCGAGCGCCTCCTCGCCGCCGCGACCGAAGACGTACGGGTCGCCGCCCTTGAGCCGCACCACGAACGCGCCGGCCTGTGCCCGTTCGACCAGAATCCGGTTGATCTCCTCCTGGGCGCGGGCCGGGCCGTAGGGGATCTTCGACGCGTCGACCAGTTCGACGTCCGGACGGAGTTCGTCCAGGAGCAGCCCGGGGACCAGACGGTCGGCGACCACCACGTCCGCCTCGGCGAGCAGCCGCCGCCCCTTGACCGTGATCAGCTCGGGATCGCCCGGCCCCGACCCCACCAACGCGACCCGTCCACCGTTGGGTCGGTCGCGCTCCGCGCGGTCGGCGTTAGCAAGGGGCCCTTCTACTACCGAATCCGATAACAGGGGGCCCTTGCTTACCAGGGTGCCGTCGGCGAGGCGATCGCGGATGGCGTCGCGGACCGTCACCGCGCGGTGCGGATCGCCGCCGCCGAGTACGGCCACGGTCACCGCCCCGTGCCGGACCACCGCCGGGGTCCACGCGGTGGCCGCGTTCCGGTCGTCGGCACGTACGCAGAACACGCGGCGCTCCAGCGCGGCGGCGCTGACCGCTTCGGCGGCGACCGGGTCGTCGACTGCCACCTGCACCAGCCAGGCGCCGTCGACGTCGGCGGGCTCGAACGGTCGGGCCGTCCACCGCACCCGTCCCGCGTCCACCTGTGCCCGCAGCGCCGGGGTCAGCTCGGGGGCCACCACCTCCACCAGCGCACCCGCGTCGAGCAGCGCCGGCACCCGCCGGGTGGCCACCGCTCCCCCACCGACGACGAGCACCCGGTGACCCGCCAGGAGCAGCCCGAGCGGGTAGGGGTTGGCACCGATCTTCTGGGTCACTTCTCCGATACTCCCGCCGCGTCGAACGTGGCCACCTCGTGCAGCACCCGGGCAGCGCCGGCGACCACCGGGAAGGCGAGCAGGGCGCCCGTTCCCTCACCGAGCCGCAGCCCCAGGTCGATCAGGGGCTCCAGGCCCAACTGGCGCAGACCGATGGTGGCGCCCGGTTCGGCGGAGCGGTGTCCGGCGATCATGGCACCGGTCGCGTCCGGCGCGAAGGCCGCCGCTACCAGCGCCGCGGCGATCGCGCTCACGCCGTCCAGGAGAACCGGGGTACGCCGGGCCGCGGCGCCGAGAATGAAGCCGGTCAGCGCGGCGTGCTCCAGCCCACCGAGGGCGGCGAGTACGCCGAGCGGGTCGGCCGGGTCGGGGCGGTGCCGGGCGAGCGCGGCCGAGACCACGGCGACCTTGCGGGCGTACGTGAAGTCGTCGACCCCGGTGCCGCGGCCGGTCACCTGAGCCGACGCCGTACCGGTGTGTACGGCGATCAGCGCGGCGGCGGCGGTGGTGTTGGCGATGCCCATGTCCCCGGTGAGCAGGATGCCGGCGCCCGCGTCGATCAGTTCGTCGGCGGTACGGATGCCGACCTCGATCGCGGCCCGCGCCTCGTCCCGGGTGAGGGCCGCCTCGACGGTCATGTCCCGGGTACCGGGCCGGACCCGCGCCCGGACCAGGGCGGGTACGTCGACCGGGTGACCGCCGCCGTTCCCGCCCCTCGGACTCGGTACGGCGGCGGACGCAACCGGAGCCGGTGCCGCCCCGGTGACCGACGGTGCGGTGGTGGGGCCGTCGAGGTCGACCAGCGCGTCGGAGGCGATGAGATCGTCGAGCCCGGTCCGCTCGTCGTACGTGGTGCCCACGGCGGAGTCGGTGCCGAAGTCGGTCGGGTCGACGGGGGTGGTCGGGGGGATCTCGGGCAGCGGGGTGGCGACGCCGACGTCGACCACGGTGACGGAGGCACCGGTCTGCCGGGCGAACGCGTTCACCACCGCGCCGCCGGCGAGGAAGTTACCGACCATCTGCGCGGTCACCTCACGCGGCCAGGGGGTCACGCCCTGGTCGTGCACCCCGTGGTCACCGGCGAAGATTGCCACGGCGGCGGGACCCGGCAGCGGCGGCGGGCAGTCACCGGCGAGCCCGCAGAGGCGTACCGACAGCTCCTCCAGCTCGCCGAGCGAACCAGCGGGCTTGGTCAGCCGGCTGTGCAGCGCGCGGGCCGCCGCCATCGCCTCGGTGTCGAGCGGGCGGATCGTGGCGATCAACGCCTCCAACATCATGCCTCCAGGATCTCCGCCAGCACGGCGACGAACGCGTCAGTGGTGGCAGTGTCCCGTACGGCCACGCGCAGCCAGTCGGCACCCAGCCCCGGGAAGGTGTCGCCCCGGCGTACGGCGTAGCCCCGGTCCCGCAGGGCGAGCCGTACCTCGGCCGCACCGGCCAGTTCGACCAGGACGAACGCGCTTGCCGGGCTGCCCGCCACCCGTACGCCGGGCAGGGCCGCCAGGCGGCGGACCAGGTGCTCGCGGTCGGCGGCGAGGCGTACCGCGATCTCCCGCTCGGCGGCGACCGCGACCGGCGTGGCGCAGGCCGAGGCGGCGGCGAGCGCCGGTGTCGAAACCGCCCAGAGTGGCTGTACGGCGGCTAGCCGCTCCAGCAGCTCGGCCGGTCCGAGCAGGTAGCCGATCCGTAGTCCGGCCAGTCCCCAGGTCTTGGTGAGGCTACGCACCACCACGACCCCGGGCAGGTCCCGGCGGGCGGCCAACGACTCCGGCTCCTCCCCGGCGGACTTCGCCTCATCCCCGGTCGACTTCGACTCCTCCCCGGCCGACGATTCCGGCTGCCCCCCGGTTGACGCCCGCGGGACCTCGTCGCCGACGGTGCGGGCCGGGTGGGTGGCGTTGTCGCCACGGTCGGTGAGGCGGATGGTGGTGTCGGCGAACGCCTCGTCGACGACCAGCACCCGGCCGGGACGGGCGAGTTCGGCGAGGACGGCGGCGGGGTGCAGGACCGAGGTCGGGTTGGTGGGGTTGCCGACGAAGACCAGGTCGGCGTCTTCCGGCACGAGCGCCGGGTCCAGGCGGAACCCGGTCTCGGCGGGGAGCAGCACCCGTTCGACCCGGTGGCCGGCGGCCCGCAACGCCGCTTCCGGCTCGGTGAACTGCGGGTGCACCACCACCGGCCGGCGGGCGCCGCGCAGTGCCTGGGCGAGTAGCACGAAACCCTCGGCGGCCCCGGCGGTGAGCAGTACCTCGGCGCTCGGGCGGCGGTGCCGGGCGGCGATCGCCGCCCGGGCCGGACCGGGGTCCGGGTAGCTGGCCAGTTTGTCCAGCGAGGCGGTGATCGGGTCGGCCAGCCAGTCCGGCATCGGCGCCCGACGGACGTTGACCGCCAGGTCGACCAGGCCGGGTACGACTTCGACGTCGCCGTGGTGCCCCAGGTCGACGTCGATCTCACCGGGCCGGTCGGATGCTGTCAGCTCGCCGGGCCGGTCGGGCGTCAGTTCGCCGGGCCGGTCGGGGGGCACCTCGCCGTTCGCCGGTGGCCGGGGCGTGGTTACCTGCGGTTGCATGGTGGCGATCCTGCCCGTCGGCGGGAGCGCGGGCCAAAGAGCGAGGGTCGGGCGGCCGGAGTTCGACGGCGACGTTCGCGAATTTTTATCAGGTTAAAATGGGGCATGTCATAGCTTAAGAGGGTGACGAAGCCCACCCTCTCGCCTTCCGAAGGCAACCGCTTCCTACCCCTGCTACGAGCCGGACTCATCGCCGGCGTCATCCTCGCCGCCGCGGCCTACCCGCTCGCCGCCATCGGCGGAATCGGCGCCAAGGCAACCGCCGACCTGGTCCGCGACCGGCCCCGCGACCTGCGCCACACCTCACCCGCGCAGACCACCTACGTGTACGGCGCCGACGGCAAGACACTGCTCACCACGTTCTACGAGGAGCACCGCAAGTACACCCCGATCGGCGAGATGTCGCCCTACATCCAGCAGGCGATCGTCGCCTCGGAGGACTCCCGCTTCTACAAGCACAACGGGGTCGACGCCAAGGGCGTGGCCCGTGCCTTCGTCGCGAACCAGCAGGCCGGCGGGGTCTCCCAGGGCGCCTCGACGCTGACGATGCAGTACGTCCGGATGGCACTGCGCGACAGCGCGCAGACCCCGCTGGAGGTGCAGGAGGCGACCGAGCAGACCAGCATCCGCAAGCTGCGGGAGATGCGGATAGCGCTGGACCTCGAAAAGGAGATGAGCAAGACCGAGATCCTGGAGCGCTACCTCAACTCCGCTTACTTCGGTCACCGCGCGTACGGCATCTACGCCGCCTCGGAGATCTTCTTCTCCAAGACCCCGAAAGACCTCAGCCCGGTCGAGGCCGCCACCCTCGCCGGCCTGGTCAAGGCCCCCTCCGAGTACGACCCGGCGGTCAACGACCAGAAGGCCGCCACCGACCGACGCAACTACGTGATCGACCGGATGCGGACCATGGGCTACATCTCGCCCGACGCGGCGGCGGCGATGCAGGCCGAACCGATCAAGCTCAAGCTCTCCACCCCGCCGAACGACTGCGCCTCGGTATCGAAGGAATACAACAGTTGGGGCTTCTTCTGCGACTACCTGAAGTCGTGGTGGTCGGTCCAACCCGGCTTCGGCACCAACTCGCTGGAACGCCTGGACAAGCTGCGCCGAGGCGGCTACAAGATCGTGACCAGCATCGACCCGAAGGTCCAGGACATCGCGGAGAAACACGTACTCGCCAAGGAGAGCGCCAGCAGTCCGTTCGCACACGGACTCGTCGCCGTCGAGCCGGGCACCGGGCGGGTGAAGGCGATGGCGGTCAACCGGATCTACTCGCTCGACTCCACCGAGAACGGCCCCCACTCCGACCCGAGCAAACGCGCCCGAATGAAGGGCAACTACCCGAACACGGTCAACCCGCTCCTCGGCGGCGGTGACCTCCCCGGCTACCAGGCAGGGTCGACGTTCAAGATGTTCGTCATGCTCGCCGCGCTCGACGCCGGCCTGCCGCTCTCGACCGCGTACGACTCGCCGTTCCGGATCACCTCGATCTATCCCGGTGGCGGCACCACCAGTAGCTGCGGCGGGCTCTGGTGCCCATCCAACGCCAGCGCCGCGATGACCGGCCGGCAGACCATGTGGTCCGGCTTCGGCAAGTCCGTCAACACCTACTTCGTCCAGCTCGAACAGGCGATCGGCGCGGACAAGGCGGTCGCCCTGGCGGAACGGCTCGGCCTGCAGTGGCGTACCGACGTGGACAAACGCCAGGCGTCACCGGAGAAGCGGAAGGAGTGGGGCGCGTTCGTACTGGGCGTCTCCGACGTCACGCCGTTGGAGATGGCGAACGCGTACGCGGCGATCGCCGCCGACGGCCGGTTCTGCGAGGCGATCCCGGTGACCTCGATCAGCAACCCGGACGGCACCCCGACCATGATCACGACGAAGAGCGGCGGACAGGTCGAGGCCGCGAAGCCCCGGTGCCACCAGGAGGTGAGCGCAGACGCGGCCCGTGCCGCCACCGACGCGGCCCGCTGCCCGACCGGTGACACCCCGGCCCGGGGCTCCTGTGGCGGCTGGTCGACCGCCGACAGCGTCAAGGGCACCGTCGGCCGCCCGGTCGCCGGCAAGACCGGCACCACGGACAGCACCCGGTCCGCCTGGTTCGTCGGTTACACCCCGGAGTACGCCATGGCGAGCTTCCTGGCCGACCCGGACAACCCGTTCAACGCCGTCGGCGACGCGCAGTCGAACAAACCGGTCAGCACCGTCTCCGACACCCTGCGGGACGCACTCAAGGACCAACCCGTACGCCAGTTCGCCCCACCCTCCCCCACCATCAGCTGAGGGGTAAGGAAGGGGCCCTTGTTAACGCTATGCGTTAACAAGGGCCCCTTCCTTACCCCTCAGCGGAGGTCGGCGGAGACGAACGACCAGGACTCCAGGTCCACCCTGCCGCCCTGGGCGTACCCGGCGTTGCGCAGCAGCCCCTCGTAGCTGAAACCAGCCTTCTCGGCGACCCGACGGGAGGCGATGTTGCCCGGCGCCACCCGCAACTCCAGCCGCTGGAACCCGTGCTCCAGGATCAGGGCGATGGCCAGGGCGAGCACCGCCTCGGCGGCGAGCCCGTACCCGCGTGCCTCGGGCGCCACCGCGTAGCAGACCTCCGTAGCCCGGCCGGACCAGTCGGTCCGCTTGGTCCAGAGGGTGCCGACCAGCCGGTCGTCCTCGCGTCGGATCACCCCGTAGTGATCGCCGTTGCCACTGTCCCGCCGCTCCTTGGCCATCTCCGTGCACCAGGCGACGGCGTCGATCGGGCCGGACGACTCCGGCAGCGGCATCCAGCGCTGGGTCAGTTTGTCGGCGAAGATCCCCGCGACCGCCGGGACGTCGGCGGCCTGCAGCGGCCGTACGTGGGCGCGCGGGGTGGACACGGTCAGGGTCGGAAAGCGGCGGACGGCCACCTCCCCGGTCACGCCGACCGCCCACCGTCCGGGCCGCCCGACCCCGGCCGCTCCCCCTGGCCCGGTCGAGCGCCCGACTGCACCGGATCGGCCGGCCGATCCGACCGCACCAGCCGCAGGCCCCCGACCGGCTCCGCCCCCGCTCGGGGCGCCCGGGGACCGGCCACCGGACCGTTCCGGACCCCGGCTGCCGGCTCCGCCCCCGCGCGCGGCGCCAACGGGCCCGGTACGGCGAGCGCCCCGACCAGTCGTCCCGCGATCTCCGGGGCACCCGCCCAGTGGAGGATGAGCTGCGAGGCGTGCACCTGCCGCCAGACGAAACCCTCCGGCGTACCGCCGCCCCAACTCCAGGCCGGGGTCTGTCCGGCCCGGGGATCGAGCAGACCCCGATGCTGCTTGTAACCAACCAGCCGGGCACCGAGCGGGGCGACCACGCTGGCAGCGCGGGCAGTCGCCTCGCGATAGCCGACCACGATCCGGTCGGTGCTGACGCCGGTCGCGTCGAACACCCCGCACATCGGCCGGCCGTCGAACTCCCGGGCCAGCCAGAGCGCCCCGGCCCCCTCGGCTAGCACCGGCCGGCCGGAACGGGCGAGTTCGGCCACCGCCGCGGCGAGCCGCCGGTTCCCCGACAGTTCCTCCGCGTACGACTCGGGCAGCCCGCCGCCGACGACCAGCGCCTCGGTTCCCTCCGGCAGTTCCTCGTCCTGCAACGGGTCGACCGGCACCACCTCCGCCCCCGCTGCGGCCAACAACTCGGCGGTTTCGGGGTAGGAGTAGGAGAGCGCCGCGGTTCCGGCGAGCGCGATCACGGGCCGCCGGCCGCCGGCAGCACCCACCGGACCGGCCTGACCTGGCACGCCCTGACCGGGACCGCGCGATGCAGCGCCGGGCTGGCCCGGTGCCGCCGCACGGGCCTGGGCCAGCGCCTCCGCCGCCGACCATGGCTCGGTGGCGAGCCGGGGCGCCGACCGGGCCAGGCTGAGGAGCCGGTCGAGGTCCACGGTGGCGGCGATCGCCTCACCGAGCCGGCGCATCCCCCGGTACGCGTCCACGCCCCGGTGCAGCACCGGCACCACACCGTGCTGGCGGGACGGGAGTGCGGCGGGCAGTTCGTGCCGGCGCAACGCGCCGAAGACGGGTACGCCGATGTCGTCGAGGGCCTCCCGGAGCAGTTGCTCGTGCCGGTCCGAGGCGACCCGGTTGAGGATCACCCCGCCGAGCCAGAGCATCTCGTCGTACGCCCGGAACCCGTGCACCAGCGCGGCCACCGACTGGCCCATCGCGGCCACGTCGACGACCAGGACCACCGGCGTACGCAACGCGGTGGCGACAGCGGCGGTGGAGTCGGTCTCGGAGCGTCCGGCGAGACTGTCGAAGAGCCCCATGGTGCCCTCGACCACCGCGACGTCGGCGCCGGCCGCGCCGTACGCGAAAATCGGGGCGACCCGGTGCGGGCCGACCAGCCGAGGGTCGAGATTGCGTCCCGGCCGACCGGCGGCGAGTCCCAGGTACGCGGCGTCGGTCTGGTCCGGGCCGACCTTGAAGCCGGCGGCGTCGAGCCCCCGGGCGGCGTACGCGGCGAGCAGACCGACGGCGACCGCGGTCTTACCGTGTCCGGAGGAAGGCGCGCTCACCAGCACGCGCGGCACGGCGGTCATGGTCGGCTCCTCGGTGCAGACGGATCGGTGCGGACGGATCGGTGCGGACGGATCGGTGCAGACGGATCGGTGCAGACGGATCGGGGTGAGACGGACCGGGGCGAGACGGTGGCTGTCGATGTGGCGCTGTCATCAGGTATTGAACGTTGTGCCGTGGATCATCGGTTGCCACCGGCGGCCGTCCCTCGTCCCGGACCGTGGACACGAAGGGGCCGAGCGGGCCGACCCGGCAACCGGTTCGCCGGCCGTGACGATACCGGGCGTCGTGGATGGCCGCCTGCCGCCAATCCGGGCGCCGGCGTAGTGGTCGCGGTCATACGGGTAACCTCATCTCGTGTACCGCTTCCTGTTCACCCCACGCTGGCTGGGCATCTTCGCCCTGACACTGGCCGCGGCGACGGTGATGGTGCTGCTCGGCAACTGGCAGCTGAGCCGCTACCGGGAGCGGTCCGAGATCAACGAACGGATCGACGCCGCCGACCGGGTGGCGCCCGCGCCACTGGCCGACGTGTTGCCCACGGCCGGCGGGTCGGTCGGGGTGGCGGGACCCGCGCCCGACAAGGACGCGGCCTGGACCCGGGTCACCGTGACCGGGCGGTACGACAACACCAACACGATCGTCGTACGCGGCCGTACGGTCGACAGCCGGGTCGGCTTCGAGGTGGTCACACCGTTGCTCCTCGCCGACGGCAGCGCGGTTCTGGTCGACCACGGCTGGGTACCACCGCCGCCGGGTTCGGCCACTGCCCAGCCGGAGTTGCCGGCGATACCCACCGGTCAGGTGACCGTGGTCGGCCGGGTGCACCTGTCGGAGAGCAAGCCGGGCGTGGTCGATCGCCGCGACGGCAAGCTGGAGACCCGCCGGATCGCACTGCCGCGGCTGGCCGGCGAACTCCCGTACCCGGTCTACGGCGCGTACCTGCTGCTCGACGAGCAGACCCCGGCGGCCGACCCGACCTTCGCGGCGGTGCCGATCCAGCACGAGAACAACTGGCAGAACGCCGGCTACGTGGTCCAGTGGTGGCTCTTCGCCCTGATGACCCTCTACGGTTTCGGTTGGTTGGCGCGCCGCGAGGCGCTTGGTGACAACAAGTCGAAGGCCGACGACCGTACGCCGCGCAGCCGGGACCGGGCCGCGGAACCTGCCTGAGCGGCGGGTCCGGCCGACCGCACCGGCGTCACCCGGCGACCCTGCCGGCGTGGATGGCGCGGACCATGTCGATGGTGTCCGCCTCGGCGGCGCTCTTGTCGTCGCGGTAGCGGACCACCCGGGCGAACCGTAACGCCATCCCGCCCGGGTAACGGGAGCTGGTCTGCACCCCGTCGAAGGCGATCTCGACCACCTGCTCCGGCCGGACCCGGACCACCCAGTCGCCGCGCTCGACCGCCAGTTCGAGGAAACGTTCGGTCTGCCAGCGCAGCAACTCGTCGGTGAGGCCCTTGAAGGTCTTGCCGAGCATGACGAAACCACCGGTGCCCGGGTCACGGGCGCCGAGGTGCAGGTTCGACAGCAGGCCCTGACGCCGGCCGCTGCCCCATTCCACCGCGAGCACCACCAGGTCCAGGGTGTGCCGAGGCTTGACCTTGACCCAGCCGCCACCGCGCCGGCCAGCCTCGTACGGCGCGTCGGGCGACTTGACCACCACGCCCTCCTGCCCGGCGTCGAGCGCGGCGGCGAACGCGTCGGCCGCGGCGAGCACGCTCTCCACGCTCACCCGCCCGACGAGTTGGGGCGCGTCGACCGTCGCGGCCAGGGCCGCCCAGCGCTCCCGACCGGGTGCGTCGAGCAGGTCCGTGCCGTCGAGGTGGAGCAGGTCGAAGAAGTACGGGGTGAGCACGCTGGCGCCGGTGCTGCCGGCCGCCGCACGCACCGCCGGGGCGGCCGGAGCGGGGCGGACCGGGGCGGGCAACGGGGCGGGTGCGGGGCCGGCCGGGAGGGCTGGTTCCTGCCGCCCGGCGTCCCCTGTCGCTGTCGCCGAGTCGGTCGGTGTCGCCCGATCGGCGGGCGCCGCCGGGCCGGCCGGGGCGGCGCCGAAGGACCGCACCGGCTCGTTCGCCGACTGTTCGGCGGCAACCTCGGCGGAGAGGCCGGCGGTCGCGCTGGGGCGGGCGCCCCGGGTCGCCGCCCGGCTCGCCGTCTCCTGGAACGGTCGGGGGCGACCGGCGGCGTCCAGCGCGATCGCCTCGCCGTCGAGCACGATCTCGCGGGCCGGCAGGGTGCGGACAGCCGCGACCACCTCCGGCACCCGGGAGGTGATCTCGTCGAGGCTGCGGGTGAAGACGGCAATCTCGTCACCGGAGCGGTGCACCTGGATCCGGATGCCGTCGAGCTTGACGTCGACCACGGCCGGCGTCCCGCTCACCGCCAGGGCCTGGTCGACCGAGGGGGCGCTCTGCGCGAGCATCGGCGCGAGCGGCCGGCCGACCCGCAGGGTGATCTCGCCGAGCGCGGCGGCGCCGCCGGTCAGCGCCGTCACGGCGACCGTCTTCAGGTCTCCGGTGAGCAGCAACGCCCGGCGTACGGCCGGGAGCGGCACCTCGGCGGCGCGGGCGATGGCGTCGGCCAGGAGTCCGGCCTGCGCGCCCTGGCGCAACTCGCCGCTGAAGAGCCGGACCAGCATCTGCTGCTCGTCGGCGGTGGCGGCGGTGAAGAGCCGGCCGAGCAGGTCGCGGCGGCGGGCCTGTGACCCGGGGCCGGCCACCGCGGCGATGGTGTCGATGGCCGTGTCGACGTCGGTGACGGTCAGCACCGGCTGGGCCGCCGCTGGCGGCAGCTCACGCAGCGCGGCGTAACCGACTCCGGTCTGGCGTTGGCGCAGCTCACCGGCGAGATAGGCGGAACCGGCCGGGATCTCGTCCGGGGCCAGGCCACGGAGGGAGGCGGCGAGCAGCTCGACCTTCGCCCGTCGGCCGGAGGTCGCACTGACGGCGGCCGAGGTGGCCACCAGGTCGAGGAACCGCACGTCCCCATCCTGGCAGCCACCCCCGACAGGACGTGGGTGAAGCTACGCGGAGGCGGGCTCCTCGATCCGCAGGCCCCGGGCACGCACCTCGTCGGCGACCCGGGAGAGCACGGCGTCGAGCGCGCAGAGGACGCTGGAAAGCTCGCCAAGCTGGTCCTTCAGGGTTTCCTCGGACCACGCGGAGACGTTGACGTCCCCCAGAGCACTGACGGCGGCGTCGAGCCGCGTTATCGCCTCGTTCGTACGCATGTTCGAGACCATACCGCGCGACTCGGGACGTACGCACGAACTTCGCCCATCGTGTCGCTGGAAGTTTCCGCCTTGCCCGACAACTCAGCAACAACAGCGTGCGGGCGCCCGCACAACGTCACCTCGGTCGGGGGAGTAACGTGCCGACGTTGATCAACTCTTCGCCTGGAAAGAATCAAGACATGACCCCCAAAAGTGTCCTCCGACGAATCGGAGCAGGCGTTGCCGCCCTGGCGGTAGCCGGCACCCTGACCGGCGTCGCCGGCCCGGCGCAGGCGGCCGAGGCGAAGCCGAATCTCTCGCTGTCGTTCCAGAACGACGCGAACCTCAATAACACCCCCACCACCATCGGCACCTACGTCTACAACTACGGCGACGCTCCGGCGACCGGCGTGACGGTGACCTTCGACGCGAGCGCGGTCGCCAGCAAGGTGAACGTCTCGGTGCCGGACTGGAACGACGACTGCAAACTGAGCGGCACCACGGTCGTCTGCCAGTACGGCAGCCTCGCCGCCGGCGCGGTCGACACCATCTACGGGGTCGTGCTGGCCAGCAAGCTCCGCGCCACTCCCGGCGACGCAGGCTCGGTGCTGGTGACGATCAAGAGCACGGAGGACACCGGGCCGGGTAACACCGTTCCACTGCCGGTCACCATTGTGGCGTCCGGACCGGACCTAGTCGCCCTGGCCGAGGACATCGGATCCAAGGACGACCGGGTCGGCCCGGGTGACACGGTGCCGTTGGTCGGAGCCGTGCACAACGAGGGCGACACCGCCACCACGGACATCTTCGTCAGCTGGCAACTGCCCGGTGAGGGCGCGTTCGTCGAGCGCTACGACGACTGCGTCTACACCGACTACCGGGACCACCCGGACCCGCCGGGTTACGTGTACGGCCCCTCCTTCGTGACCTGTGTCGCGCCGCTCGTGTTGCAGCCGGACGAGACCGTGCTGCTGTTCGATCCGGCAACCGACAAGTCGCTGTTCAACGCCACCTTCGGCAAGAACCTGGCCGGTCCGGAAGCGGCACGCGGGTTCCTTGAGGTCGGGCTCGCCGATCAGGAACTGATCGCCAAGACGCGTCAGCAGGCCAAGGGTGGGCCGTCCTTCGCGGCGAAGCTCAAGGAGGTCACGACCCGGACCAGTAGCGCCAAGCGGGCGGCGGTCGCCGAGGAACTCGACTGGTCCGACAACCTGTCGGAATTCCAGATGTGGACCAAGCCGAACACGGTCGATTTCGCGGTCACGACGGAGCCGGTGACCGGCTCCGTCGGCGACATCGTCGAGATCCCCTACACCGTGGTCAACAACGGGCCGTCCGACGGCGCGGCGGGCTGGGAGGTCATCGCGCCGAGCGGGACACTCCTCCTGCGCAGCGAGTGGTGCTACGGCCGCGACGCCTCCGGGGACCTCCTCGACGAGTCGACCACACAACTGTGCGGAATCGAGAGCGCCTTCCCCGCCACCGCGTCCGGCTTCAGCGGGATCAGTTCCAAACTCCGCATCAAGATCACTTCGACGCCGGGTTCCAACGGCACGATCACCGTCAACAGCTACGGACCCTCGCCCGAGTCGAAGCCCGAGAACAACGTCGCAAAGATCGTCTTCGGCACCTCCGGTAACGGCGACACCGGTGACGACGACAGCGACGAAGGGGGCGCTGGCGCCGACAGCGGCCTGCCGATCACCGGCGTCCAGGCGGGGCTGATCGGCGGCATCGGCGGTGCCGTACTGATCGCCGGCGCCACGCTGTTCCTGCTGGCCCGTCGTCGCCGGCTGGTGCTGGTCGTCCCGACCGAGGACGGCTCCGGCAGGTAGCCCGTCGACAAAGCCGTGGGCCGTGGTCAGGAGGTTCTGACCACGGCCCACGTCGTTGGCGGTCGCTGGTCAGCGGTCGGCGGCAGCCGCCTCCGCGACCTTGGCCAGCAGCAACGTCTCGGCCAGGCAGACCCGGGCGAACTCGCCCAGGTGCAGGCTCTCGTTCGGCCCGTGCGCCCGCGCGTACGGGTCCTCGACCCCGGTGACCAGAATCGCCGCCGCCGGGAACATCTCCTGGAAGGTGGCGATGAACGGGATCGAGCCGCCGACGCCGATGTCGACCGGCTTCACCCCGTCCCAGGCCGTCTCGAAGGCGCCTCGGGCGGCGTCGAAGTACGGTCCGGAGGCGTCGATCACGCACGGGTCACCGTCGTGCTCGATCGTGACCACGGCGGTCGTACCCCACGGCGCGTGCTTCTCCAGGTGCGACCGGAGCGCGGCGTACGCCTGCTTGGGGTTGTCGCCCGGGGCCAGCCGGACGCTCAGCTTCGCCTTCGCCGCCGGCACCAGCGCGTTGGGTGCCCCGGTCGTCGGCGGCGCGTCGATGGCGAGGATGGCCAGCGCCGGCTTGGTCCAGATCCGGTCGGTGAGCCGACCGGTGCCGATGAAGGAGACGCCGTCGACCAGCCCGGACTCGTGCCGGAGCCGGTCCTCCGGGTAGTCGACCGTCGCGCCACCCCGGCTGATCAGACCGTCCACCGCCACGTCGCCGTTCTCGTCGTGCAGGGTCGCGAGCAACCGGGTCAGGGCGGTCAGCGCGTCCGGCACCGCGCCACCGAACATGCCGCTGTGTACGGCGTGTTCGAGCGTACGGATCTCGACGAAGCAGTTCACGATGCCGCGCAGCGAGGTGGTCAGCGCCGGTACGCCGATGTCCCAGTTGCCGGAGTCGGCGATGACGATGACGTCGGAGGCGATCTCGTCGCGGTGTTCCCGGAGCAGCCGCTCCAGCGAGTCGGAGCCGAACTCCTCCTCGCCCTCGATGAACAGGACGACACCGACCGGCAGGTCGTCACCGAACGCGCGCAGCGCGGCGACGTGGGCCATGATCCCGGCCTTGTCGTCTGCCGCACCCCGCCCGTACAGGCGGCCGTCCCGCTCGACCGGCTCGAACGGGTCGCTCTCCCACAGGGAGATGTCGCCGACGGGCTGGACGTCGTGGTGGGCGTAGAGCAGCACCGTCGGCGCCCCGGGCGGCGCGGCCCGCCGACCGATGACCGCGGGCTGCCCGCCGGAGCGGACGATGCGTACGTCGAGCGAGCAGTCGCGCAGCAGCCCGGCGACGGCTTCGGCGGAACGTTCCACGTGTGAGTGGTCGAAGCCGTCGAACGCGATGCCGGGAATCCGGACGAGGCGTTCGAGGTCGGCCCGGACGCCCGGCAGTTCCCGCTCGATGGCGGCCCGCAACCCGGCCTCGGTGAAGATCGGTCTGGTCATGACCGGAATCGTAGGCCGGACTTACCGTGACCCGCGCGGGGAGCCCACCGAACGAGCTCAGCCGAGGCTTCCGGAGCGGGGCCGCCCGCGCCGCCGGCACCGATGGACGCTTTTCGGGGCGAGACCTGCGAGTCACCGCAATCGAATGTAGTGGATGTCCTGGTCGAGCGCGGTGGTGGCGTGATCAATCGCCCCGGCGCCGGGAGCACCGTCGACCACGAGGTCGGCCCGATCGGCGGTGGCGTCCGCCGCGAAGTGCCGGCGCTCCCCCTGCCGCCACCGGGTCAGGTCCGGCAACACCTCCGCCCCGTCGCGGGCCAACACCCGGTCCAGTCGGAGCCGGGGTGGCGCGGTCACGAAGATCGCCAGGCTCAGTTCCGGGGCGATGCCGGCCCGGCTGGAGCTGACCCCCTCGATGACCACCACCGGCGCGGGCGGCACGGTCACCCAGTCGGGGCCGAAGGCGCCCACGGCCCAGTCGTAGCGGCGGTAGCGTCCGGGCCTCGCGGCCCGCAGCGGAGCCAACACCCACTCGTCCAGCCTGGGCCAGAAGGTGAGCTGGTCATCCCAACCGGCGAGCAGGTCATCGGTCCGCACCACCGGCACGTCCTCGCCCGCCCCCAGGTCCAGCGGCTCGACCGGGCCGTCGCCGGTCAGCTCGACCGGCACCGGCACCGGCACCGCGCTCAGCGCGGCGGCGAGACGGCCGGCGAAGACGCTCTTACCCGCGCCGCTGGGGCCGTCGACCGCAACCAAGCGGGTCCGCCCGAGTCGCGCCGGCCGCCCCATGATCCGCCGTGCCAGCTCCGGAAACGTCTCCACCCACTCGGTCACCCCGGCACGCTACCGCCCACCCCGGCACCCGGACGGCGGGCAGCGCGCTAACCGACGGGCGGTGCGCTAACCGGCGGGTGGTGCGCCCGGTGGGATGAAGGGCAACCCGGCCGGTGGGCCGCTTTCGACCAGACGCCAGAGCGCGTCGGTGTCGAGGTGTTCCTCCACCAGGTCGCCGAGCAGGTCCAGGGTCCGCTCCCGGGCGGCGGCGAAGGACGTGTCCGGTGCCACCTGGAAACCGTGCCGGCCGGCGAGCCGGGCCGCCTCGGTCAGGAATCGGCGGCGGAACCCGTCCGACTCGAACGCCCCGTGCCAGTGGGTACCGAGTACGGCACCGAGGTTCGCCCCTTCGGTACGACCGTCGGCGTACGTCAGCAGCGGTGGCAGCCCGGGGTCGGTGTGGGAGACGTACCCGTGGTGGATCTCGTAGCCGTGCACCGGAAGCGACTCGTAGGCCGCGCCCACCGATCGGGTCACCGTCTTGCGCGGGTCGAACGCGATCTCCATCGGCAGCAGACCCAGCCCCTCGACGGTGCCCTGTCGGCTCTCGACCTCGTCGTGGATGACGCGGGACAGCATCTGGAACCCGCCGCAGATGCCGAGCAGCGGCCGTCCGGCGGCGGCGTGTGCGTGCACCGCGTCGGCGAGGCCGGTACGGCGCAGCCACGCCAGGTCGTCGACGGTGGACTTGGTGCCGGGGAGCACGACCAGGTCGGCGGCGGCGACCTCGCCCGGCTCCACGGTGAGCCGGACCCGTACCCCGGGTTCGGTGGCGAGTGCCTCCAGGTCGGTGGCGTTGGAGATGCGCGGCAACCGGACCACCGCCACGTCCAGCCACTCGGTGCCGCGTGGCGGCGCCGGCCGACCGAGCAGCCGGTCGTACGCGAGCGAGTCCTCGGCGTCGAGCCACAGGTCCCGGTCCCACGGCAACACCCCGTACGTGGGGCGGCCGGTGACGTTGCCGAGCATGTCGATGCCGGGTTGGAGCAGGCCGAGGTCCCCCCGGAACTTGTTGATCACAAAGCCGGCGATGAGCGCCTGGTCGGCGGCGTCGAGCAGGGCGACGGTGCCGAACAGCGACGCGAAGACACCACCCCGGTCGATGTCGGCGACGACGATGGTGGGCAGGCTGGCGTGCCGGGCCAGCCCCATGTTGACGTAGTCGGTGTCCCGCAGGTTGATCTCGGCCGGGCTGCCGGCGCCCTCGCAGATCACCACGTCGTATTCGGCGCGCAGTTCGGCCAGGGCGGCGAAGGCGGTTCGGGCGAGCCGGGGCCGCAGCGTCCGGAAGTTGGTGGCGGTGATCGAGGTGGTCCCTGATGCCGGGGACCCGTCGGGGCCCGCCTCGGTCCGCGCGCCTGCTCCGGATCGCGCGACCGGCTCCCGCAGCGCCTCACCGAGGAGCACGACCTGGCTGGACAGGTCGCTGCCGGGCTTGAGCAGCACCGGATTGAAACGCAGATCGGGGGCGAGCCCACAGGCGGCGGCCTGCATGGCCTGGGCCCGGCCGATCTCGCCACCCCGGCCGTCCGGCCCGACCACCACCGCCGAGTTGTTGGACATGTTCTGCGCCTTGAACGGGGCCACCCTGACCCCGCGCCGGAACAACCAGCGGCAGATGCCGGCGGTGAGCACGCTCTTGCCGGCGTCGGAGGTGGTTCCGGCGACGAGCAGGCCGCCGCTCATCGGCGTACCCCGGTGGGCGAACCGGGGCGAAGCGCCCGGGACCGGACCACCCGGGCCAGACCGCCGAGCAGCGCCCGCCGGGGTCGTGCGGTGATCGCGTACGTCACCGCGACGCCCAACGCGGCCAGCCCGACGCTGCCGGAGAGCCGGGCGGCGCGACGGATGTGCCGCGCCTCTGGCCGGGGCCCGTCACCGAGGAACGGGCGAACCTCCGACCGTCCGAAGTAGACGTTACGTCCGCCGAGCCGGACCCCGAGGGCACCGGCCATCGCCGACTCGCACTGCCCGGAGTTCGGGCTGGGGTGATCGTTGCGGTCCCGGCGCCAGATCCGCCAGGCGCGACCACGGTCGCCGCGTACGGTCGGCGCGGTGACGATGGTGAGCAGCGCGGTCAGCCGGGACGGCACCAGGTTGAGCAGGTCGTCGAGGCGGGCGGCGGCGGTGCCGAAGCGCGCGTACCGGGGCGACCGGTGTCCGACCATCGCGTCCAGGGTGTTCACCGCCCGGTATCCGATCAGTCCGGGGAGTCCCGCCACGGCACCCCAGACCAGGGGCGCGACCACGGCGTCGGAGGTGTTCTCGGCCACCGACTCGACCGTCGCACGGGCCAGTTCGGGCTCGTCGAGCATCGACGGGTCTCGTCCGCAGAGATGGTTCAGTCGTCCACGGGCCGCCGGCAGGTCGCCCTGGCGCAGTGCCCGGCCCATCACCGTCGCCTCGTGCCGCAGGGTCCGGCCGCCGAGCACGGTCCAGGTGCCGGCCGCGACCAGCGCCGCACGGGCGATCGGCCGCTGCCGGGTCGCGGTCGCCGCAGCCACCGCCACCAGCACCGGTACGCCCACCGCCAGCGCCGCGTACGCCGCCCCCGCTGAGCGGTTCGGCCGGTAGAGTCGGTTTTCGAGGGCTGCCGCCGCCTGCCCGAACCCGGCGACCGGGTGGAATCGACGGGGGTCGCCGAAGAGCGCGTCGAGCGCGTAGCCGGCAGCCAGACCGGCCGCGTTGGCCGTGCCGCTGCCCAGCCGCACCCGGCTCAGGCCGGCTCTCGGGCCGCTGCCCGATTGTGTCGTGCTCGTCGTGGCCGGCTGTCCGGCCCGACGAATGATCGTCTCCGGTCGCACGCCGATCACCCCCGGCCGCAGCCTAGCCAGCCGACCGGTGTGCCGGGGAGGCGGGCGGCTCCCCTGATGCCTCAACGTCGTGGCGGGCATGGCAACGCCCCCGCACCGGTCCTCCAGGCACGGGGGCGCGTTAGGTCGTCAGAACTGCTTGGCAAGGCCAACGAAGGCCCGCCACGCCTCGGGGCCAAAAGTCAGGGCCGGCCCAGCCGGGTCCTTGCTGTCGCGGACGAGGACGCGGCTGGCGATGTTGTCGGCCACCTCCACGCAGTTTCCCTGATTCCCGCTGCTGCGAGTGCTCTTGCGCCACACGGCACCGGTTTGGTTGCTCATCACTCCATCTCCTTGGCGATCATGATCAACAGGTCGGCCGACCGGTCTACGTCGCGCGCCAGACCTTCCAAGCGCCTTCCAAGTCGCAGAGTACGACGCAACTTCCGTCTGCCTGTCGAGATACAGGGCACCCGTTAGTGACTCGCTGTAAACCGTAGTGGGCTCGGGAGTGCGACTACGGACGGAGTGCGACTACGGACGCGGCGATCGATTTCTACGGCATCACCCCGGCGGAACTCGCCACGCTCCGGACGCGATTCGCGGAGTGGCGAAGTGAGCTTCAAGGTCACATGGACCCAGGCTCGACCCCAACCACCTGACCCGCCCGGTCGAGTCAGCGGGGCGATGACCATTCCTCGCCTTCTCGATCTCGGCAGTAGCTCACCATGCGCCAGCCGGCTGGCACGGGGGCGTTGGTCAGCGTGCCGCCCGCTCGACCTCCTGAAGCACAAGCCCGAGGGTCTGTGACCGGCGGTCAACTGGCAGCCCCGCCCAGGCCCGCCGGGCGTACGCCACGCCTGCGGTCTTGTCTCCGGATTTCGCCATCATGAGGCCCCGGTGTAGTTCGATGTGCGTTGCGAACCTGGTCAGCGCCGCCGGCCGTAGTCGGTCGGCCTCGTCCTGCGCTTCGCTGCCCGCACCGACGACACCGAGCCGCGCGTAGAGCATCGACCGAAACGTGGCCATCCGCCAGGCTGGCACCGCGAAGTCCGACACCAACTCGTCGGACGCGACCCGATCGAAGACCCGCCGGGCGTCCTCGTCCGAGGCGACAGCCCCGCCCAGGTCTCCACGCCCGGCCGCTACGTGCGCACGTGCCATGAGGGCGTTCAGGCGCCCGAGCGAGGGTTGGTCGGACAGGCCGATCGCTTCGTCCGAGTACCGCTTCGCGATGTTGAGGGCCGCCCCCTCGTACGCAAGAGCGATCGCTGCCCGGCCTCGCACCCACACACGAATGCCAAGGTCTTCGGAGCGGTCGGCGGCCGTCGCGGCGAGGTCATACCACCGGATTGCCTCGCGTGGGTCCTTAGTGGTCTTCCCGTAGACCGCGAGCGCCCGCGCGGCGCTCGCCCACATACGTGGCGTGTCTAGGTGCTGCTGCATCACGACCAGGTCACCCGCGAGCCTGGCTTGTAGGGCGTCCGCGCCAATTTCCATGTAGTCCCGCCCGTACTGGGCGACGCGTTCGCGCCAGTCCTCCTCCGCCCCTCGGCCGTCGAGTGCTGCGCTGAAGCCGGTTCGGATAAGTTCCGAGGCCGCAACCGGACCCACGACGCCCGCCGCGAGTAGCTGTCGTCGGTTCACGTCCGCACCTCCCAACGCCCGCGCGTACGCGAGCACGACATCGTCCGTCGCGGTGCGGCGTCCTGCCTCGACGTTGCTGAGGTGGGTTGCCGAATAGCAGGAGCGCGCCGCGATGTAGGCCAACGTAACGCCGGCCTCGGCCCGAGCCTGCCGTAACTGGGCGCCTAGATCGCTCACCGGGGGGCCTTCCTTGAAAGGTCCTGAAAGCATCGTTCGTCTTCCAAGCGTAGTCCCTCGATCACAAAACTATGAGCAACGGAAACCGCTCGAATCCTCCCGGTGCTCAGGCCGGACGTGGACGGACGGAACCGGGGGCCGCCCCGCAACCCGCGCACTCGGACGGGGCGGCCCTGCCCATTACGAGGAGGTGACGCGTTGTCCGTCTTCCGTCGATGGTGGTCCGGGTGCGTCGTCTTCCCCCGTGGACGACGCCCCAGGGCGGGTCTTCGCTTGAACAGGAACCCGACGCTGTCGTGCTCGTCGTGGCCAGCCGTTTGGTGTGCTGGGGAGGCGGGCGGCTCCCCCGACGCCCGCCTCCCCCACCGCCGGTGGCGACCGGCGGACCGATCAGGCCGGCACGGGCACCCTGGCCCGCCCACGTCGGGCCCGGCCGCCCACCTGCGGGCCGTCGGCCCCCGTCGCCGGGTCACCCCCGTCGAACTCGTCGTCCTCCGGCCCGCCCGACAGAATCCGGTCGACCGGCACGTCCACCGGCGGGTTCCCGCCTGCCAACTCGTCCGGCGGCACCTCGTGTTGCCCGAGGTCGGTCAGGTCGTGGGGCGGCAGTTCCGGCAACTCATCGCGGAGGGTCAGGAAGGTACGCGACTCCTCCTCACCGTCCGGGCCGTCGAGCCGGGCCGGCACCAGTTCGTCCGACACCGGTTCGGTCGGCTCGCCCTGGACGCGGTGCTCGGCTTCGCCGTCCTCGACGGAACTCGTGGTCATGGTCGGACGGTTGCGGGCGAACTGTCCCCGCCCCCGGGAGAGGTCGTGGCCGACGGCGACCGCCTCCATCTCGTACATGGTCCGGTGGTTGCCGGCGTCGTCGACCCAGTCGCGGGTGTACATCCGGCCGACCACGATGACCGGGTCGCCGGTCATCACCGACGAGGAGACGCCCTCGGCGAGCTTGCGCCAGCAGTTGACCCGCACGCGCAGGCTGTTGCCGTCGATCCAACGCCCGCTCTCCCGGTCGAGGCGGCGGGAGGTCGAGGCGACCTTGAAGTTGGCCACCAGCGTGCCGCTCTGGGTCGTACGTCGCCATTCCGGCGCGGTGAGCACGTTGCCCACGATGGTCACATAGGTATCGAACATCATCTCTCCGTAACTCTCACGGCTGTCCAGGGATCACCACATCGAGTCGACTCACGGACGAGCGTGGCGGTCTGCCGGCGGTGACGCCACCGACCGCCCACAGACTGTGGACAACTCCCGAGGCTGTGGAGAAAAACCTGATCAAGCGCGAATGTGGTACGGCGCGATAACGTCGACGGCGTGGAACCGGACCTGCTCGGCGGAGCGTACGAGTACCAGACGATCGATCTCGGGCATGACGACGAGGGACCCGTGCTGGCCACCCTGGTACGTCGCGGTGCCGACCACCCCACCGGGCGTGCCGTGCTCTACGTGCACGGGTTCGCCGACTACTTCTTCCAGGCCCACCTGGCCGACTTCTACGTCGAGCGTGGCTGGGACTTCTACGCACTCGACCTACGCAAGTACGGTCGCAGCCTGCTCCCGCACCAGACGCCGAACTTCTGCCGCGACCTGCGCGAGTACTTCCCCGAACTCGACGCGGCGGCGAGCATCATCCGCGACCAGGACGGCAACCGCACCCTTCTGGTCAACGGACACTCGACCGGCGGACTGCTCGCGGCACTCTGGGCCGACGCCCGGCGGGACGAGGCGATCATCGACGGACTCTTCCTCAACAGCCCGTTCCTGGACCTGAACGCGCCGTGGCTGGCCCGTCGACCCCTCGCGGCGGCCGTCGCCAGGCTGGCCCGGCGGATGCCGTACCTGGTCGTCCCCATCACCCTCTCCCCGGTGTACGGCCAGAGCCTGCACACCGACCACCGGGGCGAATGGAGTTACGACCTCGCCTGGAAGCCGCTCGTCGGTTTCCCCGTCCGGGCCGGCTGGCTTGCCGCGATCCGCCAGGGCCAGCGGCGGCTCCAGCGCGGACTGGACGTCCGGGTACCCGTCCTGCTCGCCGCCTCCACCCGGAGTTGCCGGGTCAACACCTGGCACGAGTCGGCGACGCTCGCGGACTCCGTACTCAACGTGGCGGACATGGCCCGTTGGGCACCGGCGATCGGACGGCACGTAACCCTGGTCCGGTTCGACGGCGGCCTGCACGACCTGACGCTCTCCGGACCGGCCGTACGCGAGCGGGTCTTCAGCGAGCTGGACCGCTGGGTCGGCGCTTTCCTCGCCCCAGCTCCCCCGGCTGCGGCGACTCCGACCAGCGCACCTCCGGACCCGACTCCTTCGTCGGCTCTGGAGGCTCAGGGCGTTCCGGACGTTCGGACCGCTCCGGACGCTCCACCCACTCAGACCGCTCCGGACGCTCGAACCGCCTAGGCCGCTCGGGCGGGTCACCCGGTTCGGCCCGCTCGACTCGATCACGCGGTTCAGCCCGGTCCACCCGGTCCCGTCGCTGCACCCGCTCCGGCTGCTGGCGCCGTCCCGGCCGCGCCGGTCGAGGCGGGTAGGACATCGGCTCGTACGGTTCCGAGCGGGGCTCGTACGACGAAGGCTGGTACGGCGGCCGGGGCGGCTGCGGGACCGTGCGTCGGGCCGGACCGGAGGTCAGTCCGGTGGGGGCCGCCGGGTGGAACGGCAGCCACATCCCCTGCCGCCACACCAGCAGGTCCCGGCTGAGCGGGTGCGGGTCACCGGCGAAGAAGACCCGGTCCACCGCGCGACGCGCCTTCTCCCGTCCCGGACGTGACTGCGACCCAGTGACGATCACCACGTCCCGGGCCGGAACGCCGATGACCAGTTCGCCGGGGACCGACTGCTGCAGGTCGTCCCAGAACTCGTCGACCAGCAGCACGCTGGACTCCAGGCCGTCGAAGGAGAGCAGCAGGGCCGGTGGCTGGCCGGAGATCCGCAGCCGGTTCATCGCGATGTCCAGGTTCTCCATCGCGGTTCGCCGCAGCGCCCGCCGACCAACTCCGCTGCGGTCCAGGTCCGCCCAGGTCACCAGGCGCTCACCGTACGGTGGGCCGAACGAGTACGCGATACCGATGTCGTCGGAGAACTCGTCCAGCACGTGGTCCTCGCCGAACTGCTCGTCGATGGTCGACACCAGCAGCGGCAAAAACTCAGTGCTCGTCACCCGCACCCGTGAAAACCTAGTATGTGCTGGCCGGGCCGGCGACCCCCGTCCAGCCGAATGGTCTGCCCGGCGGCGCGGGTACCCTACTCCCGCGTACCACAGCACGCGCTCGTAGCTCAGCGGATAGAGCAGGGGACTTCTAATCCCAAGGTCGCAGGTTCGATCCCTGCCGGGCGCACCACCTCTCAAGAGGAAAAACGCCCTCCCGGACATAGACCGGGAGGGCGTTACTTTTAGTTAGGGGACGGGCTGGGGGCAAAATCAGGCGCCGGGGTGTGCGGAGGCAGCGCCTGGGCCACGACCGCGAGGCGGGCTCCCAGGTGGTCCAGCTTCGCCCGGAGCGGCGCTGATGCGATCGGCATCCAGGCTGCCGCGCCGACCTCGTCGGTCTGGAGCGTCAACTCCGGCGGGTCGGTCACGGTGAACGCGTAACAGAGATCGAAGTGCCAGTGCCGGGGTTCGTCCCGCCCCGGGTTGGCGGGGATCGGGTGGATGTCGATGTCCACCGGCCGCCGGTCCAGGGGCACCAGGACGTCGGCGGTCAGACCGGTCTCCTCCTCGACCTCGCGCAGGGCGGCGCCGAGCAGGCTGGTGTCGGTCGGCTCCAGATGCCCTCCGGGCGGGAGCCAGCGGTCGAGCACGTTGTGGTGGATGTGCAGGGCCTGCCCGGAGGGGTCGAGCAGGAGGGCCGAGCAGGTGAGGTGACCGGTGAAGGTCGAGCGGGAGGTGATCGCCGCCCGCTGCGCGACAGCGGCGAGCAGCGGGGCGAGGCGGTCGTGCTCGGTGCCGTACCGGTCGAGGTAGTCCCCGACCGTAGCGGCGATCTCGTCCATGTCGATCATCGGCGTCTCCTCGGTTGCGACCACCGGTTACCGGGACCGGAGCACCACATCCTTGCTGAGACCGGCCCATCCGGTCGCACGGGCACGGGCGAGTACGTCCCGCAGCCGGGGCGCGTCGACGGGGTGCTCGACGCCGTCCCGGATCACGCTGACGGCGAAGCGGTCACAGAGATAGTCCACCAGTTCCTCGTCCGCGTGCATGACCTCACAGATGCCGGCAACCTGCCGACCGTGCAGCAGACCGGCCATCCCTTCGAGGGCCTCCAGTTCGTGCCCCTCGACGTCGATTTTGAACAGCAACGAGTCGTCAGGCGCGAGGGTGACCCGCTCGTCCAGCCGGAAGCAGTCGACCGAGACTCCCCGGTCGCTGCGCAGCCGCAGGGAGGAGACCCCGGAGTGCGTGTGGAAGTTCAGGCGGGCGACGCCGGTGGTGTCGCTGGCCGCACCCTCGTGCAGCACGATGCCCGGATAGTCGCTGCCGCTGTGCCGGAGCGTCTCGCGCAGCATCCGGATCACCACGGGATTCGGTTCCACCAGGTGGAGTGCGCGCAGCCCTTCGTGGTAGCGGGTGGAGAAGGCCACCTCGCCGTAGTTCGCACCGATGTCCAGGGCGACGGTCGGGCGTAGCTCACCGGCGAGGCGGCGCCAGGTGGCGACGGCGCTCCGGTCGAGGTTGCCGTGGTACATCGCCAGCAGCACGCCCCGGATGTCGGCGGGATCCGCGTGCATACGGACACCGATCTCGTTGCGGAAGGCCCCGGAGCGGGCGCGCAGTGCGGTGCGTTGGGCCACGATCCGGACCCGTTGACCGCCTGACTTGTGGAACGCCTGTCGAAGTACCGAACGGAAGGTTGCCAACCGAGCCTCCCCTGCTCACGCGCCTGCACCTCACGTACGGGCACGGAGTGCGGCGTCCTCACCGCAACGAGGCAGGTGGGCAGGAGGTGACGCCCGGTGGGGTGGACGGCGGGGTGGACGTTTCGGTGGACCTCGATCTGGGCCGTTCAGTCGAGCGGGTTCGGCGGGTCGAGCGGGTTCGGCGGGTCGAGCGGGTTCGGCGGGTTGACCGGCCCGAGCAGGCCGGTCGAGGGGCCGCCCCGGCGGCGTTCGGCTCGCCTGGCCCGCTGCTCGGCGCTGAACCGTTTGCGCTCGGCAAGGTCGCGCCGCCACCCTTCGCGCGCTTCGGCGCTGGTGCCCTGGAGCGCGTTCTCGACCGTCGGCGGCCCGAGGATCTTGAACAGGACGTCGAACATCCGGTCCCGGCCGGTGAGCCGGGACAGGAACGACCGCTTCGGCTTCGACGCGTCCATGTCGATCCCGTCCTCTCGTCGACCAACCGCTTGGCGTACCAATAGTTTGTACACCAAGTATTGGTCCGGCAAGGGGTCGGGGTCACCTTTCCCGACCTCCCCGGAATCAGCCCTGGGACACGCCGCCGGCACCGGCAACACGGGTGGCGGTGATCAGCCGGGTGAGCGACGCGTGCAGGTGGAGCAACTCGTCGAGGTCCATACCGAGACGCTCGATCACCGCCGCCGGGATCTTCTCCGCCTGCGCCCGCAGTGCCCGACCGGAATCGGTCAGCACCACGGCGAGCGTCCGCTCGTCCTGCGCGTCCCGCTCTCGCCGGATCAGGCCGTTCACCTCCAGCCGCTTCAGCAGCGGCGAGAGCGTGCCCGGATCAAGTTGCAGCAACTGGCTGAGGGCCTTCACCGAGAGCGGCGTCGACTGCCACAGCGCCAGCATCACCAGGTACTGCGGATGGGTCAGCCCCATCGGTTCGAGCAGCGGCCGGTAGAGCGCCACCACGTTGCGCGAGGCGACCGAGAGGGCGAAACACACCTGCCGTTCCAGCGCGAGCGGATCGACCGCGAGCGGGTCTCCCCCGCTCCCCTCGTCGCCCATCACAGCTCCCCCGCTCACTCACCGGCGCCTCACCCGGGCGGACACACCGGGACGAAGGCTACTCGCGGGCGTCCTAGCCACCCGGCAAGACCGCTGACCGGGTACGACACCCGGCCAGCGGTCTCACGTACGCACCTGCGGTCAGGCCGGGAAACCGTAACGGGCCGCGTGCTCGGGGTCGGCCGGGTCGATCTGCCGGATACCCTCGTCGGCGAGCCGCTTGTTGATCTCGTCCAGGTTGTCCCGGACGAGTTGCGCCTCCTCCTCGGTGGTCTTGCCCCGGTGCGGCTTGCCCGCGTGTTCGAGCGTGGCGTAGTCGACCCGCTCGGCGGTGACCCGCTTGGCCGTCTTCGACGGCTTGATCCGCTCCGCGGTCTTGAGCAGTTGGGCCATCGGCACGTCGGTGGCGAGCGCGTCGAACTCGCTGGCGGTGAGCACCACCCGGCGCGGTTCACCGCCGCCGTGGCTGTCGTAGATCTCCACGACCGCGACGTCAAGCGACGCGTCGTCGATGCTCTCCACCTCGACCGGCCTGGCCTCCAACTGCACCGGTCCAGCCACCAGGTCCGGGTGTTCCAGGACGACGACGCGCACGATCTCGTCGTCCGCCTGGAGGACCTTGCCGCTGAAATCGGAGATGTGAACGGTCTTTCTACCCATGCGGGAAACTTCTCCTGTCGGACGGTACTGCCAGGGCCAGGGAACGAAGTTACCCGACAGGTGTGCGAACAACTTGCTAGGGCCGGCCTCCGCGCCCCCGGTGTGTCGCACCGTCGCCCACCCCTGCGGCGTACCGGCGAGGGACCACGATCGCACCGGGCAGTTTCCGCGCTGACCAGGCTCTTCTTACCCCACGTCTGGCGTCCCGGCCCGGCCCCGTGCCGGGACTCACTCCTGTACGGAGTCGGCGCCCGGCACGGCGTCGAGCAGCACAAGCTCCTCGTTGCGCGAACGCTCCAGCCCGGCGGCGAGGGCCTTGGTCCGGTCACTGCCGCCGGACTCCTGCTCCGACCGGGCCACCACCGCGCTCTGGGCCAGGTGTTCCCGGATCAGGGTGACCACGCGGGGGCCGAACTCGGCGGCTGGCGCGGCCCGGACATCGGCGACCCGAAGCTCGGTGATCATGCCGGGCATCTGGTGCCCCTCGTGGATGTTCTCCTCGGTCACGTCCCCGGCGGCCAGCAACGACCGCAGCTCGGCCAGTTCCGCCCGGTGGGTCGAGGTGAGCCGGCCGGCCAGTTCCCGTAGCGCCGGTGTCGTGGCCGCGCTGGAATCGAGGTACGAGAAGAAGGCCAGCGCCTGGTCGTTCATCGGGATCATCAGTTGGATGAAGGCCAGGTCCGTGCCGCTCAGCACCACCGGTACGGCGGCTGCGGGCGACGCCGAGTGGTCCGCCTTCGCCCGGGACGTCCCACGGCCCCAGCCCTGCACCAACGCCACCGCCAACGCGGTCACGACCAGGATCGTGAGCGCCCCGAACAGACGCCCGTGACCGGCACCGTCGCCGGTCGCGCCACCCCGCCCGGTCATGCCCGACACCCGGCCGTCCCGGCCCGATCCCCGATCTGGTGGACGCTCGGCGAGGCAGTTGTCACGGACAGGAAACCGAGGGCAGGTCGGGTGGTCATAGCGGGGCACGCACCTTTCTCTCTCCGCGCAGAGAATACGTGAATGACACCCGCGTCCTCGACTCGGATCCCTTATCTTTCACTTAACTCCGGCACCGGTTCCAACCCTGTTCCGACCCGTTCCGGGGCCCCTGTTCCGCGAACCCGGACGCGAATCCCGGAAACGGACGAGCCACGACGGAAAAGGCACTTCCGCCGTGGCTCGACAATCCGCGAACAGCTATGGTCCGATGCGTCGCACCAACCAGCCCGCCACTCTCAACCGGCAGCCTGGAAGGCCCGGCCGATCGCGGTCGCCTCGGTGCCCGTACGGAACAGTCCGGACTGGTCCCGGTCTGTCGCGGGCAGCCCGAACCAGGCGTACCGGTGCACGAAGGAAAGTCCGCCGAGCATCTTCGTGGCAGCGGTGAGAAATGCCGCCTGCTGCGCCTGGGTCGGGAAACGCTGGGCGCCGTCGGCAAAGTTCATCAGGGCGAACTCGGTCAGCCAGATCGGCACCTTGTAACGGTTGTAGACAGCCTGGATGTACTGCTTCAACTGGTTGACCGCGTTGGTGGTGTTGAAGTCGCCGCCGTACCAGTGCAGGGTGATGAAGTCGACCCGCAGACCGCGTGACTTCGCCCCGGACATGAACCGGTCCAGCCAGCCACCCGCATCGGCACCTCCCCAGGCGACCGCCGGGCTGCCCAGCGTGCTGCCGGTGGCGACGAGCTGCGGCCAGAGGTCCAGCGCCTGCTCCGGCGTCATGTTCGACTGCTCCCGCAGGTCCGGCTCGTTGAAGCCGAGCAGGTACGGTCCGGCCGCCTTGGCGCGGGCGAGTTCAGCGGCGGTGACGCTCTTCGAACCCCAGATCATCGGTACGAAGGTGGCCCCGCTCGGGGTGTTGATGCCGGAGTGCTGGGTGCTCCAGGTGTAGTACCAACTCGCCTTCGAGTTGGCCAGCGCCTGACTCACGCCGTTGAACTCCCAGACGCCGACGCCCTTCTTCGCCGAGGTGACCGCCGGTCCGACAGCCGGCGCCCGGCTGCTCGGCTTGGCGCTCGGCGTCGCCTTCACCGAGGGGCTCGGCGAGGCCGACGGCGTGGGCGTGGGGGTGGCGGACGGGGACGCTTCGGCAGGCGCGAGCGCGGCGTCCACCGGCGGCGGCGCGGCGACGGGAGGCGGCGTCGGGCTGGTCAACTTGGTCACCACCAGTGCCCCGGCCACCAGCGTGGCCACTGCGGCGGCGGCGGTGAACGGGATCAGCACCTTCTTGGCGCCACCGGTGAACAGGTTGCCCCACCAGCCCGCCCCGTCCGGGGGCGCCACCTCCGGGCCGGGGGTCCAGGGCGTACCACCGGCCGGGGCGGTGGCCTGGTGGGCGGCGGTGGCGGCGTGCGACGGGGCCGCGCCCGCGTACGCGACTGCGGAGATCTGGTCGCCGAAGCTCGCCGGCACCGGGAGCAGCGGGAGCCCGGCGAGGAGCCGGTCGATCGGGAGGAAGTCCTCGCGGTAGCGTCCGCAGAACATGCAGTCCCGTACGTGCCGGGCCAGGCGCTTGCGCCACAACGGGGTCGGCGTGCCGTTCCAGCTCGCGGTCATGTTCCGCAGATCCGGGCAGCTCGGTCGGCCGCGCAGTGCGCGAACGACCGTACGGGCGGTCTGGATCTGCTCCTTCATCCGGTGGATCCGTACCGCCGCGTGGCTGACGCTGAGGCCGAGCGCGGCGGCCAGGTCGGCGCGACCGAGTTCACCGGTCTCCTCCAGCCACCACAGGGCGAGGAGTTCCTGGTCGTCCGGGTCGAGCCAACGGGTCGCCTCGGCGACCTCGCGGCGTTGGTCGGTGAGGCCGAGCCGGAGGATCGTCACCTCGGCGAAGTCACCCGCCGGGTCGGGCACCTCGTGGATCGCGTCGATCCCGGCGTCGCGGATCAACGCGGTACGGCGGTGCTGTTCCCAGTCGCGGATCTGCCGGATGGTGATCGCCACCAGCCAGGGCCGGAACGCCCCGGGGTCGCGCAGGTCGGTCAGGTGACGGACGACCCGTACCAGGGTCTCCTGGACCACGTCGTCGACGTCGGCATGCCCGCGCAGCGCCCGGCCGACGATGTTGTAGACGAGTGGGAGGGAGTTCGCCACCAGGTCGTCGAGCGCGTGCTGGTTGCCCCGCTGGGCCGCGATGACCATCCCGGTATCGGGTACGCCCCGACCGGCTGAGGACATGGCGTCTCACTCCCCTTCGATTTCTCTTGGCTCGTGCGGCATTTCGCCTGCTTACGGCAATTGCCCGAGTGTCAGGCGCCGAAGGCCGGATCTGTTCGGCCTCTCCCTGTCAGGAGACCGGCGGGCGTGCGGCGAATTACGGAAACCTCCACGACTTCACCGAAGACCGGAATCAGGCAGCTCAGCCGCGGGTCGTCCCGACATGGGTGGCGGGCCGGCCGGCCTGCCGGCGCAGGCTAGGCAGCCCTCGAACCCCCTGTCAACCCCCGCCTCCGCTCCGCACCGCGCGGCACCCAGCGGAGGTTAGGAAGGGGCCCTTCCTCTACAGAAGGCGATAACAAGGGGCCCTTCCTTACCCGGGGGTGGGGGTTGGGGGGTTGGTGGAAGTGGTGGGTGGGCAATTACCCGCGTGCGCGCCGGGCCGTCGCGGCCCGGGGACTTGGCGACCAGGGCGAAGGAGCACCATGCAGGTCTGGCCGGGGGAACGGTATCCGCTGGGGGCGACCTACGACGGCACCGGAACCAACTTCGCGATCTTCTCGGAGGTGGCCGAGTCGGTCGAACTCTGCCTCTTCGACGAGTGGGACCTCGGCGCCGAGCGTCGCGTCCCGCTGCCGGAGGTGGACGCGTACGTCTGGCACGCGTACCTGCCGGGGGTGCAGCCGGGACAGCGGTACGGCTTCCGGGTGCACGGGCCGTACGACCCGGCGTCCGGGGTGCGGTGCAATCCGCACAAGCTGCTGCTCGACCCGTACGCGAAGGCGGTCGACGGCGAGGTGGTCTGGGATCCGGCGGTCTACGACTACGACCTGGCCGACCCGGACCGGATGTCGGAGACCGACTCGGCGCCGTTCATGCCGAAGGCGGTGGTGGTCAACCCGTACTTCGACTGGGGCAACGACAGCCCGCCCCGGACGCCGTACCACCACTCGGTGATCTACGAGGCACACGTACGTGGGCTGACCCGGCGGCACCCGGAGATTCCGGAGGAACTGCGCGGAACGTACGCCGCCATCGCCCACCCGGCGATCATCGAGCACCTGACCCGGCTCGGTGTGACCGCGATCGAACTGATGCCGGTGCACGAGTTCGTCCACGACCACCGCCTGACCGATCTGGGGCTGCGCAACTACTGGGGGTACAACACCGTCGGCTTCTTCGCCCCGCACCACGGCTACTCGGCGCTGGGCCGGCTCGGCCAGCAGGTGCAGGAATTCCGGGCGATGGTGAAGGCGCTGCACGCGGCCGGCATCGAGGTCATCCTCGACGTGGTCTACAACCACACCGCCGAGGGCAACCACCTCGGCCCGACGCTCTCGTTCAAGGGTGTGGACAACCGCTCCTACTACCGACTCTCGGAGGAGGACCCCCGCTACTACGTCGACTACACCGGGACCGGCAACAGTCTGAACGTACGCAGCCCACACTCACTGCAACTGATCATGGATTCGCTCCGGTACTGGGTGCAGGAGATGCACGTCGACGGTTTCCGGTTCGACCTGGCCGCCACCCTGGCCCGGGAGTTCTACGACGTGGACCGCCTCTCCACCTTCTTCGAGGTGGTCCAGCAGGACCCGGTGGTCAGCCAGGTGAAGTTGATCGCCGAACCGTGGGACGTCGGCCCCGGCGGCTACCAGGTGGGCAACTTCCCGCCGGTCTGGACCGAGTGGAACGGCAAGTACCGGGACACCGTGCGCGACTTCTGGCGTGGTGAGCCCGCCACCCTGTCGGAGTTCGCCTCCCGCGTCTCCGGCTCCGCCGACCTCTACCAGGACGACGGGCGCCGCCCGTTCCACAGCATCAACTTCGTCACCTGCCACGACGGCTTCACCCTGGCCGACCTGGTCGCGTACAACGACAAGCACAACGAGGCCAACGGCGAGGAGAACCGCGACGGGGAGGGACACAACCGGTCCTGGAACTGCGGCGTGGAGGGGCCGACCGACGACCCGGCGGTGCTCGCCCTCCGGGCCCGGCAACGCCGCAACTTCCTCGCCACCCTGATGCTCTCCCAGGGCGTGCCGATGATCGGCCACGGCGACGAACTGGGCCGGACCCAGCGCGGCAACAACAACGCCTACTGCCAGGACAACGAGCTGGCCTGGGTGAATTGGGAGAACGTCGACGAGCAGCTCCTGGAGTTCGTCCGTACGCTGACCGCCTTCCGAGCCCGGCACCAGGTCTTCCACCGGCGCCGTTTCTTCACCGGCCTGCCGGTGCAGACCCGCTCCGCCGGCGCCCCCCTGCCCGACCTGGCCTGGTACACCCCGGACGGCCGGGAGATGACCGGCGAGGACTGGGGCAACGACTTCGGCCGTGCCGTCACGCTCTTCGTCAACGGCGACGGAATCCGGGAACGCGGCCAGTACGGGCAGCGGCACCGGGACCAGTCGTTCCTGCTGCTGTTCAACGCGCACGACGCGGCACTGGACTTCGCCCTGCCGGGCGAGGAGTTTGGTCAGAAGTGGGAACGCGTGATCAGCACCGCCGAACCCGACCCGGACGACCCGACGGTGATCGAGACCGGATCGACCGTACGGGTGTCGGACCGTTCGCTGGTGGCGCTGGAGAGGATGGTGTGACATGCCCACCGGTGCCCACCGACAGGTCACGGCGACCTACCGGGTGCAGGTCCGGCCCGGATTCGACCTCGACGCCGCCGCTGGCCTCACCGACTACCTGGCCCGTCTCGGCGTCACCCACCTCTACAGCGCGCCGCTGCTGACCGCCACTCCCGGCTCGGCGCACGGTTACGACGTGGTCGACCCGCGTGCGGTCAACCCGGAACTCGGCGGCGAGGCCGCCCGGCGGCGACTCGTCCAGGCGCTGCACGAGGCGGGGCTGGGCCTGGTCGTGGACATCGTGCCCAACCACGCCGGGGTCGCCGTGCCGGTGGCGAATCCGGCCTGGTGGGACGTGCTGCGCCGGGGTCGCTCGTCGCCGTACGCGCGCTGGTTCGACATCGACTGGTCGCGGCCCCGGCTGCTGCTCCCGGTCCTCGCCGACGACGCGGGCCGAGCCGGGGGGCCGGACGCCCCCGACGCCCTCGACGACCTCAAGATCGCCGACGGTGAGCTGCGCTACCACGAGCACCGGTACCCGATCGCCGACGGCACCGACGGCGGAAGCCCACGCGACGTGCACGACCGGCAGCACTACGAGCTGGTCTCGTGGCGGCGCGGCGACACCGAACTGGGCTACCGCCGCTTCTTCGCCGTCTCCGACCTGGCTGGCCTTCGGGTCGAGGACCCGGAGGTCTTCGACGCCACCCACGCCGAGGTGCTGCGCTGGGTGGCGGCCGGCGAGGTCGACGGCATCCGGGTCGACCACCCCGACGGGCTCCGCGACCCGGCCGGCTACCTGGCCCGGCTGCGGGCCGCGGCGCCGGAGACCTGGCTGGTGGTGGAGAAAATCCTGGAGTACGGCGAGGAGCTGCCGGACTGGCCGGTCGACGGCACCACCGGGTACGACGCTCTCGCCTCGGTCTGCGGACTCTTCGTCGACCCGGCGGCGGCCGGCGACTTCACCGTCCTCGACACCACCGTCACCGGCCGACCCACCTCCTGGCCCTCGCTGATCCACCACTGCAAGCGCACCGTCGTCACCCGGCTCTTCGCCGCCGAACTGAACCGGCTGGCCCGGCTGGTACCGGAGGTCGCACCGGAGTCCGCCCGCGCCGCGCTGGCCGAACTCGCCGCCTGCTTCCCGGTCTACCGGGGCTACCCGCCGCACGGGGCCCGACACCTGGCCATGGCCCGGTCGGAGGCGGGCCGACGACGGCCGGACCTGACCACCACCCTGGACACGGTCACCGCCCACCTCCGTGACCCCGACGACGAACTGGCCCAACGGTTTCCCCAGCTCACCGGGGCGGTGATGGCCAAGGGAGTGGAGGACACCGCCTACTACCGGTGGAACCGGTTCGTGGCGTGCAACGAGGTCGGCGGCAGCCCCGCCCGGTTCGGCGTACCACCGGCCGAGTTCCACCGCGCCACCGCCGCCCGCCACGAACGCCTGCCGGCCGGCATGACCACGCTCAGCACCCACGACACCAAACGCGGCGAGGATGTCCGTGCCCGACTGGCCGTACTCGCCGAACTTCCCGCCGACTGGGCGCGGCGGGTACGTGACTGGATGGCCCGCGTGCCGCTACCCGACCCGTCGCTTGCGCACCTGCTGTGGCAGACCGCCGTCGGCGCCTGGCCGATCGAGCGGGACCGGCTACACGCGTACGCGGAGAAGGCTGCCCGGGAGGCGGCGGCCTCGACCAGTTGGTCCGACCCGGACCCGAGGTTCGAACACGCCCTGCACCACCTGGTCGACCGCATGTACGACGACGAGACACTGCACGCCGAGATCACCGCCTTCGCCGACCGCCTCACCCGGCCCGGCTGGTCCAACTCGCTCGGCCAGAAGCTGGTGCAGCTCACCATGCCCGGGGTGCCGGACACCTACCAGGGCACCGAGCTGTGGGAGAACTCCCTGGTCGACCCGGACAACCGGCGTCCGGTCGACTTCGCCGTACGCAGGGAACTGCTGGACCGGCTCGACGCCGGCTGGCTGCCGCCGGTCGACGCCAGCGGGGCGGTGAAGCTGCTGGTGGTCTCCCGGACCCTGCGGCTACGCCGGGACCGGCCGGAACTCTTCACCGGCTACCACCCGGTGCCGGTGCACGGCCCGGCCGCCGAGCACGCGGTCGCCTTCGACCGGGGCGGCGTGCTGGCGGTGGCGACCCGGCTGCCGGTCGGCCTGGCCCGACGCGGCGGTTGGGGCCGCACCTGGCTGTCACCCTCCGTTAACAAGGTGACCGAGCTGTTCACCGGACGCGTCTACAGTGACGAACGGGTCCTCCTGGCCGAATTACTGGCCGACTACCCGGTGGCACTGCTCGTCCGAAGCAAGCCCGTGGAGGCATCATGACCGAGTTCACGGTCTGGGCACCGGAAGCGTCGCGGGTACGCCTACGCCTGGTGGGTACGGGCGACCACGAGATGGCGGCCGGCCCGGACGGCTGGTGGCGCCTCGACGTACGGGAGGCCGGTCCCGGCACCGACTACGCGTACCTGCTCGACGACGGGGACCGGGCGTTGCCCGACCCACGGTCGGCGTGGCAACCCGACGGGGTGCACGGACACAGCCGGGTCTACGACCATGGCGCGTACGCGTGGACCGACCAACGCTGGACCGGTCGGCAGCTTCCCGGTGGGGTCCTGTACGAGTTGCACGTCGGCACCTTCACCCCGGAGGGCACGTTCGACTCCGCTATCGCGCGGCTCGACCACCTGGTGGATCTCGGGGTCGACCTGATCGAACTGCTGCCGGTGAACGCCTTCAACGGCGAGCACAACTGGGGCTACGACGGGGTCTGCTGGTTCGCCCCGCACCACGGCTACGGCGGGCCGGACGGGCTGAAACGGCTGGTCGACGCGGCTCACGCACGTGGGCTGGGAGTGATCCTCGACGTCGTCTACAACCATTTCGGCCCCTCGGGGGCGTACGCACCGCTCTTCGGTCCGTACCTGGCGGAGACGAGCAACACCTGGGGGCGCTCGGTCAACCTGGACGGCCCCCACTCCGACGAGGTACGTCACTACATCGTCGACAGTGTGGTGATGTGGCTGCGTGACTACCACCTCGACGGGTTGCGGTTGGATGCCGTACACGCGCTCCGCGACCAGCGGGCGATCCCGCTGCTGGAGGAGTTGGCGACCGAGGTGGAGGCGCTCTCCACGCACGTTGGTCGGCCGTTGTCACTGATCGCCGAGTCGGACCTGAACGATCCACGTCTGATCACCCCTCGGGAGGCGGGCGGGTTCGGGCTGCACGCCCAGTGGAACGACGACGCCCACCACGCCCTGCACACTCTGCTCACCGGCGAGGAGCAGGGCTACTACGCGGACTTCGGTTCGTTGGAGTCGCTCGCCGACGTACTGGCCGGGGCGTTCTTCCACGCCGGTGGCTGGTCGAGCTTCCGGGGGCGTGGCCACGGCCGCCCGGTCGACCGGCACCGGGTGCCTGGTCACCGGTTCGTCGCGTACCTCCAGAACCACGATCAGATCGGCAACCGGGCCAGTGGCGACCGGCTTTCCGCGTCGCTCTCCCCGGGTCTACAGCGGGTCGGCGCGACCCTGCTGCTCACCGCGCCGTTCACACCGATGCTCTTCATGGGTGAGGAGTGGGGGGCGAGCACCCCGTGGCAGTTCTTCACGAGTCACCCGGAGCCGGAGCTGGCCGCCGCGGTCGCGACCGGTCGACGCCGTGAGTTCGCCGCGCACGGCTGGCCGGAGACGGAGGTGCCGGATCCGCAGGATCCGCAGACGTTCGTCCGTTCCCGGCTCGACTGGGCCGAGTTGGAGAAGCCTGAACACCGCGACATGCTGGACTTCTACCGTCGGCTTATTAAGCTGCGTCGCAGCCACCCGGATCTCTCCGACCCTCGACTGGACCGGATCGGGGTGCGTTACGGGAACCAGTTCCTGGCGGTCCGTCGGGGCAACTGTGTGGTGGCGGCGAACCTGGCCGGCAAACCGCAGCGGATCGACCTGGCCAGTGTCGTACGCACCGTGCTGTTGGCGACCGGCCCGGGGGCTAGCGTGACCCGTAGCGGGGTCGAGTTGCCGGCGGAGTCCGCCGTCATCGTCGCGGTCTAAAGCTTCACTTCTTTTGGGTACGCGAATTCTGGGTACGCGAAGAGCCGGGCCCCGTTTTCGGGGCCCGGCTCTTGTTCGCTGTGCTGGTGGTGTCGTTGTGCTGGTTGCTTACTTGGTCCAGACGTCCTGGACGATGTGGGCGGCCTGGTTCTCCCACTGCGCGTACGCGTCCGGGAACGCCGACACCTGAACCTTCTGCGCCGCCACCGTCAACGGCAGGTCCTGCCAACCATCCACCTGCTTCAGATTGCTCAGAAACGCCGTCGCCGCGTACGTCGGATCCGTGATCTGAGCCGGAGTACCCCAACCAGACGACGGACGCTGCTGGAACAGACCCAGGGAGTCGTGGTCGTTCATGTCACCCAGATGACCCAGGTTCTCCAACTTCGACTCCTGCATCGACGTAGCGACCGCGATCACCGCACCACGCTCACCCATACCCAGCTTCTTGGCGGTATCAGTGATCGCCTTGGCGTTATCGAGCTGCTCCTTCGACAGGCTGATCTGCGACTGCGCACCCTGCGTGCCATGCGGGACGAGCTTGTCCATGCCCGGCTTGGCGGCAGTCTCCTGCGCGACGGTGGTCATCGCCGGTGCAGTGTGCCCGGCCGGGGCCGCGAACGCGTGCGACGCGGGACCGGCGACAGCACCACCGATGAAGGCGAGGCTGGCGACACCCAGAGCGGTCTTACGGACGAACGAAGTCTTGGTAACAGCGGTGAAAGTCGTCTTCACGATGGTTCACCTTCCAATCGGGGGCTCTCCCAGCACGCACACAAGGGGGTACAGGTGCCGTGCTCGGAGGAAGAAGAAGTACGAGGCCACAGGCTTCACGAGGCGGGGGACGCCTCGGCGCTGCTCCGGTCGTACGCGATGTATAACGACGCCACCCCCGCCAACATTCCGCCGATCATGGCCCCGAGCATGTTGATCAAGCCTAAAAACCTCGCAAACCGGACGCCAGGCGCAGAGAGATTGAGCCCCTGCAAGCAAGCAAGCTGATACGTCCGAATCAGCCCCTCATGTGCCGGGGGCACCTCGTTACCTCGGTGAGCGCGGGGTCGGGTTCCGACCCATAACCCACGCGCGGCGCGGGGCGCGGCGGGCCATCGGCTACGGCACCGCTACCCGAGGCTGGCCGGTGATATCAGCCGGCCGAGGCGGAGGCCACCTCGGTACGGGAAGCCGGCACGGGCGGCTGCGCCTCACCGAGCAGGCGTTCCATTGCCCTGCGAGTACGGGCCAGCGCCCCACGGTCGCGGCGCAGCCGCAGCCCATGGTTCAGCGCCAGCATCTGACCAACCAGCTCGAACACCACCTGGTCCGGGTCGGTCCCGGTGGGCAGGTCCCCGTCGGCGACAGCAAGAGACACGTGCAGGCGCAGGTCGCGTTCCCAGAGTCCGACGAGTCCGGCGACGGCGTCGCGTACCGGGCCGTCGCGGTCGTCGAACTCGCTGGCGGCGGCGGTGAAGAAGCAGCCACCGGGAAAAACCTCACGCTCCACGTGCGACACCCACGCCGCGCACATGGCGCGGAGGCGGGGCAGCCCGGGTGTGACGCCGTCCGTGTCACTGGAGGTTTCGCGGAAGAAGATCTCGGCTGCGGTGTCGACGACCGCCAACTGGAGGGCTTCCTTCGAACCGAAGTGGCCCAGCAGCCCGGACTTGCTCAACCCCAGATCGGTGGCGAGCCGGCCGATGGTGAGTCCTTCGAGACCTTCGACCGAGGCGACCTCGACGCCTCGCGCCAGGATCGCGGCACGGGTCTGACCGGCTTCGGCGCTGGAACGGCGAGGGCTCACGGCGCTCACTATAGCTAGCACCGACGTATTTAGCGTACGACCGTTCGGTCGCTATAGTCCGTGACATCTCACCGACCCGAGCCCCCGAGGGAGCCCCCGTGCTCTACCTGATCGTCAGAGCGCTGCTGATTCCGCTGGTCCGACTCATCTACCGCCCCGTCATCGAGGGCCGGTCGAACGTACCAATGCGGGGCGCGGTGATCCTGGCGAGCAACCACCTGTCGTTCTTCGACAGCATCGTCATCCCCCTGATGTCGCCACGACGCGTGGTCTTCCTGACCAAGGCGGAGTACTTCCAGGGCCGTGGCCTACGGGGACGGTTGGTGCGGTGGTTCTTCACCGCGATCGGCTCGGTGCCGGTGCAACGCGGAGCCAACCGCGCGGCGCAGGCATCCCTCGACGCGGCACTGGAGGTGCTGACCACCGGTGACGCCTTCGGCATCTACCCCGAGGGAACGCGCTCGCTCGACGGGCGGCTCTACCGGGGCCGGACCGGTGTCGGATGGTTGGCGTTGACCGCACGCGTACCGGTGGTGCCGGTGGCGCTCGAAGGCACCGACCGCATCCAACCCGTCGGCAACCGGCTGCCGAGAATCAGCCGGGTGACCATCCGGTTCGGCACCCCGCTGCACTTCGGCCCCGAGTACGGCGAAGCAACCTCGGCCACCGACCGGCGCCGGGCAACCGACGAGATCGTACGGGCGATCGGCGCCCTCTCCGGTCAGGAGTACGCCGCCAGCTACAACGAACCGGCGAAGGTGTAGCTAACCTGCGAACGTGGGCAACCAACAACTGCTTGACGTCAATGGACTACGACTGGGTTACCGGACCTCGGGAGAGCCTGACGCACCGGCGATGGTGCTGCTGCACGGCGGTGGTGGTGACGGGTCGACCTGGGACGCCATGCTCACCGAGTTCGCCGACCGGTGGCGGGTCCACGCCCTCGACCTTCGCGGACACGGGCGCAGCGACCGGCCGGGCCACTACTCGGTCGAACTCATGCGGGACGACCTGGTCGGATTCCTCGACGGGCTGGGGCTGGATCGGGTCACGCTGATCGGGCACTCGCTCGGCGGGGTGGTCGCGTACCTCTTCGCGGCGGCGTACCCGGATCGGGTCCAGGCGTTGGTGCTGGAGGAGACACCGCCTCCGGTCCCCCTCGGCCTGAACGTTCCGCAGCGCCCGGACGGGCCACTCCCCTACGACTGGGCCGTACGCCCTGCGGTCATCCGGCAGCTCAACGCGGCAGATCCGAGCTGGCGGGAGGAGCTGCCGCGAATCACCGCGCCGACCCTGGTCATCGCCGGTGGGTCAGCCAGTCACCTGCCGCAGGATCAGATCGCGGACATGGCCGCCCGCCTGCCGGCTGGTCGTTTGGTCACCATCCCAGCCGGACACCAGGTCCATGCCAACCGACCGGCTGAGTTCGTCGCCAAGGTCCGCGCCTTTCTGGGTACGGACAACCGCATCAACTGACGTCCGAGTACGCGAAGAGCCGGGCCCCGTTTCCGGGGCCCGGCTCTTGTTCGCTGTGCTGGTGGTGTCGTTGTGCTGGTTGCTTACTTGGTCCAGACGTCCTGGACGATGTGGGCGGCCTGGTTCTCCCACTGCGCGTACGCGTCCGGGAACGCCGACACCTG
>NZ_JBITIH010000020.1:0-148228 GCF_044458865.1 Micromonospora sp. NPDC050417 | reverse complement strand
TCGTCCGCCTCGCCGGCGTCTGCCCCACCTGCAAAACACGGTTCCCCACAACAAAACCCAACTACCCACTCAGATCATGACAAAGCACTACTAGTCAGGCACTCCAGGCGGATCTGCTATCGCTGGCCTGGCCAGCGCCGTGGGGAGCATGTGCGACGGACGGCGCCTATCCTGCACCCGCCGACGTACGGGCACTCATCAGCTATGCCCTTGAACACGGGTGGCAGCCGGCGCTGCGGGGTGGAACGTTCGTGCTGTCCGAGCGCGAGCATGCGGCCCGGTTCTCCTTGCCTGGTTTTCTGCTGACCGACCGTCTGCTCACGCTGGAAAGCACGGACCCCACGGTCCGAGTAATGCGCGCCTACGAGGCTCGTCAGCGAGGCTGACGGACTACCGCTCATCGGCAGAAGCGGAAGTCAGCGACCCATGTCTCATGGCACAGCCCTGCTGCGGGATCACCGGGTGACGCGATGACCGCCGGGGTTTGCCGCTGACGGGAGCGGGTTTGCCGGTTGGCCGGCGAGCGCGTCGGTGAGGAAGTCGCGCCAGAGGGTCAGTGGTAGGCCGTCGCCGGTGATCGGTTTGCCGGCCATGTCGCGTACCGGTCCGGGGTTGGTGTGGCCGACCCAGACGACGGTGGCGAGCTGGGCGGTGTAGCCGGCCATCCAGGCGTCCTGAGTGTCCGGGCCGTCGCCCAGGATCTGGCTGCCGGCGATGCCGGCGGCGGGTCGGTCGGGCTCAGGGCGGTTGGCGCCCCGCTCGGCGATCATCGGCGGCTGCGGCGGCTTGGTGACCGTCGGCTTCGGCCCCACCGGTCGCCCCGCCACCAGGGACCGGGAGTCCAACGCCGTGGCCATGGCCCGACCGACGTCAGCGGCGACCTGCTCGCTCACCGCCCGGCTGCGCCGGGGTGCGGCCGAGTAGTGGCGGCGCCCTTCGCCATCCTCCACCGAGTCGACGAAGTGCCGCTCGCTGTAGGTGCCGCCGGAGGCGAGGGTGGCATAGACGCCGACCAGGTCGACCGGCGCGACCGGGTAACGGCCGAGGGCGATGTCGGCCCGGGTACGTCCGGCGGCCGGCTCGTTCTTCGCGTCGACCAGGGTGCGCTGGCTGCCGTACTTGTCGGGGATGCCGAGGCTGGTGGCCAGCTTGCGGACCTTGTCCGGCCCGATGTTCTGCGCGGCGGCGTAGAACGGCGTGTTCAGCGACAACGACAGCGCGTCTTCCAGGGTGCAGTCCCGGCACTGGAAGTTGTTCGGGTTGTAGAGGGGCACGCCGAACCGGTCCTTGAAGATTCGCGGGCTGCTGCCGTTCCAGCGAGTGTCGTACGGGATGCCGGAGTGCAGCGCGGCGGCGACGGTGACCGGCTTGAACGTGGCGGCCGGCGGCCGGGGCGCCTGCGCGTAGTCGAAGTAGCCGCTGCCCCGGTCCCCGCCGTAGTACGCCCGGATGCCGCCGGTGGCCGGGTCCTGGGCCACCAGCGCAGCCTGGAGGCCGAACGGCTGCTCGATCAGCGCCTTCTCGACCCGCTCCATCGCAGCCCGCTGAGCCGTGACGTCGAGGGTGGTCACCACCCGCAACCCGCCCGCGTAGAGGACCTGCCGGGAGATGCCCTTCGCCACGAGTTCGTTCTCGACCGCGTCGACGACGAGACCCAGCGGCCCACTCAACGCCTGCCGGTTCGGTGACCGGTCGGTGACCGTCGGGTACGCGCCGTCGGCGGTGCCGGGGGCGGCCCAGCCGAGTGTCTCCATCGACCGGACGAGCCATTTCCACCGGTCCCGCGCGCCGACCGGGTCCACCACCGGGTCGAACGCCCACGGATCCTTGATCAGGCTGGCCAGCACCGCACCCTGGGTGAGGGTGAGCTGCTCGACCGAGATGCCGAAGTAGGCGGCGGCTGCCGCCTGGATGCCGTACGCGCCGCGTCCGAAGTAGATCGTGTTCAGGTAACGCTGGAGGATTTCGTCCTTTGTGTACTTCCGTTCCAGTTTGAGCGCGAGGGCGAACTCCTTGGCCTTGCGTTCGGCGGTGACGTCCTGGGTCAGGTAGGCGTTGCGCGCGTACTGCTGGGTGATGGTCGAGGCGCCCTCGGAGGCACCGCTGAACAGGTTCGCCCAGACCGCCCGCAACACCCCCCGGGGCGAGACGCCGACGTGCTCGTCGTAGCTGCGGTCCTCGGCGGCGAGCACCGCCCGGCGTACCGCGAGCGGAATCTGGTCCAGGGTCACGTCGGTACGGTCGGAGATCCCGACCCGGGCCAGGATGGTCTTCCCGTCGCGGTAGTAGAGGACCGATGCCTGCACCACGGTCGGCTCCTTCGGCACCGGCACCGAGGCGACGTACGCCACCACCACCCCACCGGCCGCGAGGATCAGCAGCACCACGCCCGCCGCCGTCCACCGTAGCCAGCGCCGGGTGACCAGCCGGCGTAGCCCGAGCAGGCCGGACCGGCCGACGCGGCGCGCCACGGCAAGGGTGGTGGCGAACCCACCGGTCAACTCGCCCCGCCCAGGATCGGGGGCAGCACCTGCCGGGCGATGTCTGCGCAGGTCTTCGCCCCGTGGCCGAGGTCGCCGATCCGTTGCGGGTAGCGGGTCTGCACGGCGAGGATCCAGTTGTCGGCGATGGCCAGGCAGTTGACCACCCACAGCCCCTCGTTCACGTGCAGTGTCCAGCCGTTCGTCATCGCCACCGCGCCCTGCTGGTCGGCGGGGAGGGTCACGACGATGCCGAACCGCTCCTCCCTGGGGACCTGCCGCATCTCGTCCAGCACCCACTTCGTCCACTGGGAGCCGGCGGCCCGCCCGTCGGCGATGCAGGCACCCATCCGTACGGCGTCGTTCGACGACATCTCGGTCAGCGACCACCACCCCGGGCGGATCGCCGTATCGACCAGGCCGCAGAGCTCGATCAGCCGCTGGATGATCTGGTCCCCGCCGTTACGCCGGTAGAACGTCTGGGCGGCCTGGTCGTCGCCGTATCTGAGCACCGAGGAGAGCGCGGCGAGTTCGGCGGCGTTGGGTTGGAAACCGCGCTCGGACAGCCGGCGCAGGTCGTCGGCGGCTATCCAGACCGCGACCATCAGCTCGACCCGGTTGGGGCTCGCCGCGTTGCGGGATCCGGTCACCTCCAGGGTCTTCCGGTCGAGCATGGCCCAGGCGGACCAACCCGGGTCGGCCCGGGTGACCTCGTCGGCTGCCCGCCACCGGGGCAGGCCCACGACCACACCCGTGACCAGAAGCACCGATGCGAGGGTCGCCGCCGTCACGAGGCGCCTCTTCCACCGTGGGCGGGGTCGGACGCTCCGCTCGCCGTCGGGCGTCAGTCCTTCTTCGTGCACACCTCATAAACTCCGGCAACCGAATCAGCCGTTGCCTAAGATCTGATGAAGATTCGCTTCTGTCCTCTTCGTCGCCGACGGTGCCGTGCTGGAGCGCTTCGTCACCTACGACCGGCCACGCACGACGTCCTCGACGCCCACTGGGTCAGAATGATCCTGTGCCGAAACGCCCTGCCCGTCGAGCGACCGCCGACCCATCGACCCGCCTCTGTCCCTGCGGTTCGACCGAGCCGTACGGTGGCTGCTGTGGCCGCCTGCACCGGCGGGAGACCACCGCGGCGACGGCGGAGCAGCTTATGCGGTCCCGGTTCAGCGCCTTCTCCGTCGGGGACGCCGACTACCTGTCGCGGACCTGGCACTCCACCACCCGGCCGGCCCGGCTGACGCTCGACCCCCGGCAGCACTGGACCCGGCTCGACGTCCTCGGCGCCGAACAGGGTGGCCTCTTCGACACCACGGGCACGGTCGAGTTCCGGGCGCACTACCGCGAATCAGGACAGACCAACACGGTGTACGAGCGGAGCCGTTTTGTCCGCGAGGACGGACAGTGGGTCTACCTCGACGCGGACGAGTCGCACTGACCGGCGAGGGCTCCGACGCGACGTGACGGGCGGGGCGGGTGGGCGGCTGTCAGGTTGGGGCGGCACCGATCCGGGCACGGGCGCGGGCGATCTTGATCGCCCGGGTCAGGGTGTCGATGTCGTACGCGCCGTAGTGGCGCTGCTCGTTGATGAAGAACGTCGGGGTGCCGGAGACACCGCTCAGGTCAGCCGACTGGAGATCGCGAGCGACCCGTCCGGCGTACGTCTCCGAGCGCAACCCCTCCCGGAACCGCTCCCGGTCCAGGCCGAGCCGGTCGGCGTAACCGAGCAGGTCCGGCATTGTCAGCTTGTCCTGGTGGTCGAGGAGGAGGTCGTGCATCTCCCAGAACGCGCCCTGGGCGGCTGCCGCCTCGGCCGCCTCCGCCGCGAGCAGCGCCTGCGGGTGCACGTCGGTCAGCGGCAGGTGGCGCCAGACGTAACGCAGGTCGGCGTCGGCGAGCAGTTCGCGTACCGCCGGCTCGGCCTGGCCGCAGTACGGGCACTGGAAGTCGCCGTACTCGACCACCGTCACCGAGGCGTCCTCCGGTCCCCGTACGTGGTCGCGGTCCGGGTCGACCGGTGGGATGAGGTCGACCAACTGCTCGGCCACGCCGAGTAGGGCACGGGCCTTGCGGGCCTTCGGCAGTGCCGCCGTGATCCGGTAGACGGTCCAGGTGAGCAGGGAGGCGACCAGGGCCGCGGCGAGCACCCCGACCTTCGCCTCGACGAGTTGCTGGCCGTCGAAGGCGAGGGTGGCGATCAGCAACGACACGGTGAAGCCGATGCCGGCGATGGTGCCGCTGCCGAGGACCGCCGCCCAGCCGACCGTGGGGCGGATCCGGCCCCGGCTGACCAGCGCCAGCAGCCACGAGACGCCGACCACCGCGACCGGTTTGCCGATGACGTACCCGAGCAGGATGCCGAGGGTGATCGGCGAGGTGAAGGCGTGGGCGAGAAGCGTGCCGTCGATGGTGATGCCGGCGTTGGCCAGTCCGAAGAGCGGGACGATGACGTAGCTCGACCACGGGTGGTACCACCGCTGGAGCCGGTCGTTCGGCGAGAGTGACCGGGCCAGTCCGAGGGTGGCGGAGCGGGCGAGTTCGGCGGTGGGCTGCTCACGGTAGAGCTTGAACAGCTTGCTGGCCCGTTCGAGTGCACCCCGGGCCGGTGAGTAGGCGCTGGCGGTGAGCCCGATGAGAAGCCCGGCCACCACCGGCTCGACCCCGCTGGCCAGCAACGCACCCCAGAGAGCGACGCAGAACGGGGCGTAGACGACGCCTCGCCGTACGCCCAGCACCCGCAGCCCGAGCACGACGGCGAAGAACACGACCGCGAGGACCAGCGGCAGCATCCTGATGTGCTCGCTGTAGACCACGGCGATGACCACGAGTGCGAGCAGGTCGTCGACCACGAAGACGGTCAGCAGGAAGACCCGCGCCTGCTCGGGTACGTCCCGCCCGAGCAGTGCGAGCAGGCCGAGGGCGAGCGCGGTGTCGGTGGACATGGCCGCACCCCAGCCGTGCGCGCCGGGTCCGCCCTGGTTGACCAGTAGGAAGATCAGGACCGGGAGCAGCATGCCGGTGATCCCGGCGAACGCCGGCAGCAGGAAGCGCCGCCGGTCGCGGAGGTCACCGAGGTCGAACTCCCTGCGCGCCTCCAACCCGACGACCAGGAAGAAGAGTGTCATCAGCCCGCTGTTGACCCAGGTGCGCAGGTTGTAGCCCACGCTCCAGTTGCCGAGTTCGATGGAGAACCGGGTCTGCCAGAGCACCTCGTACGAGTGGGGGTCGAGGTTCGCCCAGAGCAGCGCCCCGGCGATGGCGGCGACCAGCACGCCCGCGCTGCCCGCCTCCGTACGGATGAACGTGCGCAGCGGCGCGGCGAGGCCATGGGTCCAGGTCGTCCGGCCGAGCATCCCGGAAGGAGGATGGTCAGCCACGCGGGCTCCGCGCCGTCACGGCACAAGACATCATCTGCTCCCTCACCAACAGAACCGATTATATGTCCGATGCTTACCGATAAGTTCACTTTCGCGGCGCGGGAGCGCAGGCCACGAGAAATCGACACAGTTACATTTAGCAAAGTTAACTGATAGGCTCCCGGCCATCGATGGGGGTGGGTGTCATGAGGTTTCGACGTGAGGTAATCGCCCTGGTGACCGGTGCCGCAACGGCGATCGCGACCGGGCTCGTCGCGGCACCGAACGGTCTCGCCGCACCGGCTGACGGGGCTCCGCCAGCCGTCCTCGTCGTCTGTACGTCACCACCCTGGGCCGAAGGTGTCACCTATCCGGTGGGAAGTCGGGTGACCTACAACGGCCGGCTCTACGAGGCACTGGTGACGCACACACCACCACCCGGAGCCGGTTGGAACCCGGTCGCGGCGGCCTCCCTCTGGCGCGACCTCGGCGCCTGCGACGGCGGTAGCAGCCCGACCCCGACCCGCACCCCGACGCCCTCCCCCACGGCCACCCGGACTCCCACCCCGTCGCCCACGCCGACCCGTACCCCGACTCCCACCCCGACGACCACCTCCCCGCCGGGGTCGGAGACGTGCGCGGTGAAGTCGCGGCCGGCCGGCAAGGTGCTGCACGGGTACTGGGAGAACTGGGACGGCGCGGCGAACGGGGTGCACCCCCCGCTCGGCTGGATCCCGATCACCGACCAGCGCATCCGTACCCACGGCTACAACGTGATCAACGCGGCCTTCCCGGTCATCCGCTCCGACGGCACCGTCCTCTGGGAGGACGGCATGGACGTGGGCGTGAAGGTCGCGACCCCGGCCGAAATGTGCCAGGCCAAGGCGGCGGGGCTCACCATCCTGCTCTCCATCGGAGGCGCGACCGCCGGCATCGACCTCAGCTCCAGCACCGTGGCCAACCGCTTCGTCGCGACCGTGGTGCCGATCCTCAAGCGGTACAACTTCGACGGCATCGACATCGACATCGAGACCGGCCTGACCGGCAGCGGCAACATCAACCAGTTGTCCACGTCGCAGGCGAACCTGATCCGCATCATCGACGGCGTGCTCGCCCAGATGCCCGCCAACTTCGGGCTCACCATGGCACCCGAGACCGCGTACGTCACCGGCGGCAGCGTCACGTACGGGTCGATCTGGGGTGCCTACCTGCCGATCGTGAAGAAGTACGCCGACAACGGCCGGCTCTGGTGGCTGAACATGCAGTACTACAACGGCAGCATGTACGGCTGCTCCGGCGACTCGTACGCCGCCGGCACCGTGCAGGGGTTCACCGCGCAGACCAACTGCCTGAACACGGGTCTGGTCGTCCAGGGCACCACCATCCGGGTGCCGTACGACAAGCAGGTGCCCGGCCTGCCCGCGCAGCCGGGAGCCGGAGGCGGCTACATGTCGCCCGCGTTGGTGGCGCAGGCGTGGAACACCTACCAGAACGGGCTCAAGGGGCTGATGACCTGGTCGCTGAACTGGGACGGCTCGAAGAACTGGACCTTCGGCGACAACGTCAAGGCGCTCCAGTCACGCTGAGCCACACCGGCCCACCCGCCGGCCGCGCGGTGGAGAGACTCCGCCGCACGGTCGAGTGGGTCAGCCGCGCAGCAGGTCGGCGTGGGCCGCGCGTAGCCGGAGCAGGGCCGGGTCGCTTCCCGGGACGACCCGGCGGTCGAGTTCGGCCCACGCCTCGGCGAGAGCGTCGGTCACCGCCCGCAGTTCGGCCGCGTGGCGACGCGCGCTCTGCTGGTGCAGTTCGTCGAGGCGGCGGGCCCAGCCCGCCGTGACCTCGGCGACCCGGTCGGCGTCGGCGCGGGCCCGCGCGACGGTGCGCGCCGCGGGTGCCGGCACGATCGCGGCGATCGGTCGCGGGTCACCGTCGCGGGCGATGACGGTGACCGTGTCGGTGAGTTCGGCGAGGGCGACAAGCTGGGTCAGCCGGGTGCGGGCCTCGCGCAGCGACAGCACGCGGGACCGGTCGAGATCCTGGTCCAGGGCGGGGGCAGCCATGGACACATGTTGCCGCCGGGGTACGACAATCCAGACTCCCGGGCCGTCATCGGTCCGCCTTCGCCCGCCCATCGGTCCGCCTTCACCCGCCCGGGGCGTCGAAGAGCCACGATATGGCTACCCGGTCACGACGACGGTCGTAGCGTGAACCAGGTGAAGGATGCCCGCCTGACCCGCCGTTCGCTACTCACGGCCACCGGCTCCGCCGCGGTCGCGGCCGGTCTCGTCGGCTGTGGGTCGTCAACGACGGCCAGGCCGCAGCCGAACCCGCAGTCGCCCAGCGCGCCACAGTCCCCGACCTCCCGGGCGGCCGGAACCGCGCCGCTCGACGAGGCGGCACTCCGTCGCAAGATCGCGAGCCTGCTCGTGGTCGGTTTCCGGGGCGAACAGGTCGGCGCGAACGACTGGATCATGAAGGCCGTACGCGAGGGTCTCGGCGGCGTGATCCTCTTCGACCGCGACCTCCAGACCGACGCCCCACGCAACATCACCTCGCCAGCGCAGGTCACCGCGCTCGTCAAGAGCCTGCGAGGGGCCTCGCCCGGACGACTGATCGTCTCGATCGACCAGGAGGGCGGGCGCGTCGCCCGGCTCAACCCGAGCAACGGATTCCCCGCCACCCGGTCGGAGGCCGAGATCGGGGCGGAGAACTCCCCGGCGGCCACCCGCACCTGGGCGCAGGGGCTGGTCCACAGCCTCACGTCGGTCGGCATCACACTCAACTACGCACCCGTCGTCGACCTCGACGTCAACCCGAACAACCCCGCGATCGGCAAGCTGGACCGCAGCTTCTCCGCCAATCCGGACATCGTCGTCGCCAACGCCACCGAGGAGATCAAGGTCCACCGGGAAGCCGGAGTGAAGACCTCACTCAAACACTTCCCCGGGCTGGGCAGCGCCACCGGCAACACCGACTTCACGGTGGTCGACGTGAGCAAGACCTGGCACCGCAACGAACTGGTGCCGTACCAGAAGTTGATCGCCAGCGGCAACGCCGACTCGATCCTCGTGGGCCACCTGCTCAACAGCCAGCTCGACCCGAAGCTCCCGGCCTCGCTCTCACCGGCGGTCGTGACGAACCTGCTCCGGGGAGAACTCGGTTGGAAGGGCCCGGTCGTCAGCGACGACATGCAGGCCGTGGCGATCTCCAGCAAGTTCGGCCGGGACGAGGCGGTCGCACTCGCCCTCGAAGCCGGGCTCGACCTGCTCGTGTTCGGAAACCAGCAGACGTACGACCCGAACATCGTCAACCAGACCCTCGACGACGTCGTCAACCTGGTCCGTACCGGTCGGATCACCGAGGCCCGGATCGACCAGTCGGTGGCCCGGGTCGACGCCCTCCGCCCGAAGGGCTGACCGGCGTCGACCCGGTTGCCGGGGTCAGAAGCCGGCGATGACCACCTTGCCGATGGTCGAGGAGGTCTCCAGCAGTTCGTGCGCCTGCCGCAGGTTCGCCGCGTCGATCGGCCCGAGCTGGGTGGTCATCGTGGTACGCAGGCGTCCGGCGTCCACCAGCCGGGCGGTCTCTTCGAGCAACTCGTGCTGGGCGGGGTCGGTGGGGAGGAAGAGCGGCCGGGTGAACATGAACTCCCAGTGCCAGCTGATGCTCTTCGCCTTGAGTGGCAGCAGGTCCAGCCCCTCGGGCTCGTCGATCGCGACGATGTGACCCCCGGGTCGCACGATCTCGGCGTAACTCTCGACGTTGCCCGCCGTGAACGGGCTGATCAGGTAGTCCACGCCGTCCGGGGCGACGGAACGCACGGACTCGACCAGGTTCCGGTGGTCGACCACCTGGTGGGCGCCGAGATCGGTGACCCACTGGCGGGACTCGGGCCGGGAGGCGGTGCCGACCACGGTCAGCTCGGTCAGGGTACGGGCGAGCTGGACCGCCATCGATCCGACCCCGCCGGCCGCCCCGAGGACGAGCAGCGTACCGGTGCTCTTCTCGGTCAGGGCGAACCGGTCGAAGAGCGCCTCCCACGCGGTGATCGTGGTCAGCGGGAGCGCCGCCGCCTCGGCGAAGGACAGGCTCGTCGGCTTGTGTCCGACCACGTGCTCGTCGACCACGTGGTACTGGGCGTTGCTGCCCGGCCGGCCGATCGAGCCCGCGTAGTAGACCTCGTCTCCGACGGTGAACCGGCTCACCCGGTCGCCGACCGCGGTGACCACGCCGGCCGCGTCGAATCCGAGCACCTTCAGCTCGCCGCCGGGGTCGACGCCGGCCCGGACCTTGACGTCGACCGGGTTCACCGAGACGGCCTCGACCCGTACGAGAAGATCGTTGGGGCCGGGCGTGGGAATCGGGGCCTCTGCGTCGAGAAGGCTCTCCGGGTCGGTGATCGGCAGGTTTCGGCGGTAACCCACCGCACGCATTGCATCGTTCATACCGGGACGCTATCCCCGACGCGATAGTTACCGTCAAGGGATCGTAGTTTCCGTTGGGTAGTACGGTGCCCGGATGAACCACAGCGCAACCGAGACCTGCGGACCCAACAACGTCTACGCCGCTGCCTGCCCCTGCCGCGACATGCTCGACCTGCTCGCGAACAAGTGGAGCGCCCTCGCCCTCGGCGCGCTTGAGCAGGGGCCGCAGCGCTTCGGCGCGATCAGGGCCCGCCTCCAGGGCATCAGCCCCAAGGTGCTCACCAACACCCTCCGGCGCCTCGAAGATCACGGGCTGGTCGACCGGACCGTCTATCCCGCCGTGCCACTGCACGTCGAGTACGCACTCACCCCACTCGGGCAGGACGCCTGCAAGCCCCTGGCGCACCTGCGGACCTGGGTCGAGCAGAACATCGACCGCTTTCCTGGCTGAACAAGGTGACCGGGGCGCGGGTGACGGCACGTCGGCACCGGCTCGGCTCGGCCCGGCTCGACAATCGGAACAGCTTGCCAATCGGAACAGCTCGGCAATCGGAACAGCTCGCCACCAGCATGCCGATGACGAGCCGTTCGACCTACCTGTCCAGTGGCGCGGATGGTCCCGCCACCGTAAAGATCCGCGGACGGACCGTACGCCTGCCTATGCCTCTTCGGCGGGCTTCGCCTCGCCCTCCGCGGGCTTCTCCTCTTCGTCCTTCGCTTCCTCGTCCTGCTCCGTAGCCTCCGCCTCGTCGGACGATTCGGGGGCCTCGGCCGGAGCGGGGGTGGTCCAGGAGAACTCGATCTCGACCGAGATCTCCGTGTCGCTCTCCCGCTCGATCTCCAGCTCGCACCGGACCTGGTCGGCGACGGTCACCGCACCGGCGGCACCGTAGAAGAGCTGTCCACCGGTCTCCAACTGGCTCGCCAGCTGACGCAACCACGCGGCCAGATCGGCCCGCGATACCTCACGAGCGTCCTCGTAAATTCCCATGCCGGACATGCTCGCATTCCACTGAGGACGATGTGCGCAGGGGTCCGGTGGGTCAGCCGCCGGGCCGACACCCGCCGGCGTCGACCGGACACGACCTTCCGGGCATCCGGTGCGACGCCCGCGCGAGCGTGCCATGATCGTCAAAGGAAAGGCCCGTCACCTGCGGAGACAGCCACAGCCTGGCGGGCCGGGATGACGCGGGAGGCGGGGATGGCCGTTCAGGTCGTGGTGCTCGACGACTACCAGAACGCGGCACGCGAGTTCGGTGGCTGGGAGAGGCTCGGCGAACAGGTCGAATTGACCGTCTTCACCGACCACATCGACGACGCCGAGGTTCTCGTCCAACGGCTCGCCGACGCCGAGGTCGTGGTGGCGATGCGGGAACGGACCGCCTTTCCCGAGGCGGTACTCGACCGACTGCCCCGGCTACGTCTGCTGGTCACCACCGGGATGGCCAACGTCGCCATCGACCTGGCGGCGGCCAAGCGACGGGGCGTCACCGTGACCGGCACCCGTGGGGTGCCCACCGGCACCGCGGAACTCACCTGGGCCCTGATCCTGGCACTCGTACGTCAGGTTCCCGCCGAGTCGCAGCGGGTACGGACCGGCGGCTGGCAGAGCACCATCGGCGGCGACCTGGCCGGGCACACTCTCGGCGTGGTCGGGCTGGGCCGGCTCGGCGCCCAGGTGGCGACGGTCGGCCGGGCGTTCGGGATGCAGGTCGTCGCGTGGAGTCAGCACCTCCGTCCGGAACACGCCGCCGAGTTGGGCGTACGCGCGGTGAGCAAGGAAGAGCTGTTCAGCGGTTCGGACATCGTGACCATCCACCTCCAGCTCGGCGACCGGACCCGGGGACTGATCGGCGCGGCCGAACTGCGGTCGATGCGCCCGGACGCGTACCTGGTGAACACCGCACGTGGGCCGATCATCGACGAGGCCGCCCTGCTCACCGCGCTTCGGGAGGGCTGGATCGCCGGCGCCGCGCTGGACGTCTTCGACGTGGAACCCCTGCCCGCCGACCATCCGCTGCGTACGGCACCGAACACGGTGCTGACCCCGCACCTCGGTTACGTCACCCGGGAGACCTACCGGGTGTTCTACGGCGACGCGGTGGAGGACATCGACGCCTTCCTGGCCGGACGCCCGGTGCGGGTGCTCTGAGCGGCGTCCTCAGGCACTCTGAGCGGCGTCCTCAGGCGGGGACGGTGATGGTCTTCTGCTCGACGTACCCGGCCAGGCCGGCCGCACCGTACTCGCGGCCGACGCCACTGGTCTTGAAGCCGCCGAACGGACCGTCGAAGCCGATCGGGGCGCCGTTGACCGTGAACGTGCCGGTACGCACCCGTCGTGCGATCTCCAGGCCGTGCGCGTCGTCGGCGGTCCAGACCCCGCCGCTGAGCCCGTACTCGGAGTCGTTGGCGATGCGGACCGCTTCCTCCTCGTCCTCGTACGGAATCACCACCAGGACCGGACCGAAGACCTCCTCGCGGGCGATCCGCATGGAGTTGTCGACGTCGGCGAAGAGCGTCGGCTTGACGTAGTTGCCCCGCTCCAGTCCCTCCGGGGACTCCGGTCCGCCGGTGACGAGCCGTGCGCCCTCCTCGACGGCGAGGCGGATGTAGTCACGGACGCGCTCCTGCTGGTCGGCCCGGACCAGCGGGCCGACGAAGGTGTCGTCGTCCGACGGGTCGCCGACCTTGAGGCTCTCCAGCAGGTCCTTGAGTTCGGCGACGACCTCTTCGTACCGGGAGCGCGGGGCGAGGATCCGGGTCTGGGCGATGCACGCCTCGCCGTTGTTGGCCAGGCAGGAGAACTTCAGCGACGGTACGACCTGCGTGAGGTCCGCGTCGGGGAGGATGATCGCAGCGGACTTCCCGCCGAGTTCCAGCCCCACGCGCTTGAGCTGTCGACCCGCGACGGCCGCGATCGCCCGGCCCGCGCGGGTGGAGCCGGTGAAGGAGATCTTGTCGACGCCGGGGTGCGCGACCAGGTACTCGCTGGTTTCGCGGTCGGCCGGAAGGACGCTGACCACACCCTCGGGCAGGCCCAGTTCGTCGAAGATCTCCGCCAGCACCATCATGCTCAGCGAGTTCTCGGGCGAGGTCTTGAGCACGACCGTGCAGCCCGCCAGGAGGGCGGGGACCAGCTTGGCCAGCGCGGCGGAGTAGGGCGAGTTCCACGGGATGACCGCGGCGACCACACCGGTCGGTTCGCGGCGTACGACGCTGCGGAAGGGCGCGCCGGGGATGGAGGATTCGAGGGTCTCCTCCCAGCCGAACTCGCGGGCGGCCTTGAGGTATCCGAGGGCCTGACGGGTGAGTCCGGCCTGGCCCGCCTTGTTGAACCAGTGCGGGTTGCCGCGCTCCTTCGTGATCAGTTCGGCGATCTCGTCGGCGCGTGCCTCCCGCAGCGCGTTGAGCCGGACGACCAGTTCCTGCCGTTCCTCCGGGGAGGTACGCGACCAGGGGCCCTCGTCGAACGCCCTGCGGGCCGCGGCCACCGCGCGGTCGACGTCAGCCGGGTACGCCTGCACCGAGCGGCCGACCAGCGACTGGTCGTGGGGTGAGCGGATGTCGAGCAGGTCGGGGCTGCTCGGGGCGGTCCACGTGCCGCCGATGTAGAGCTTGTCACGCACGATCATGGTGTCCTCCTGCTGCCGGATCCTCATCCGCACAAATGCTAGTTCGCTGTGGCTGAACTACCACTCAACCGCCACGATTGTGTGACACTTCATTTCACATAGCATCCAAGGAGGGACGGAAGTGGACGTACACCCCTGCCGCGTCTCCCAGGCGTCCCGGTCGGGCCCACAACCGTCACAAAAGAGCAGCTCAGCAGAGGTCTTCCGCCACACCGAGGGTACACTTAGCGCCATGAGAGCCGATGCCGTGCGCAACCTCGACGCCGTCCTGCACACCGGTGCACGGCTGCTGGCGGAGGACCCGGCGACGAGCATCGCGACGATCGCGGCGCAGGCGGGCGTCGACCGGCGCACCGTCTACCGACGGTTCCCGACCAGGGACGCTCTCCTGTCCGCCGTCTACGTGGCAAAGCTCGACGCCTCGGATGAGGCACTCGACGAGGCCCGACTCATCGAGGCTCCGGTCGCCGTGGCGCTGCACCGCTACGTCGAATCGATCATCCCGGTCAGCCGTCAGTGGCCCCTGCACCTGCGCCGCCTGATCCGACAGGACCCGGAGGCGTCCGAGCGGGCCGACGCGCAGACCGGTCGCCTCCGCGATTTCCTCGCCCGCGCGGTCGACGAGGGTCTGATACGAGCGGACCTCCCGGACGGCTGGGCCCTGGCCACGCTCGGACGACTCGTGGACAACGCGGCGCACGACTTCCCCGACCTCGCACCGGGTCAGGCCGCCGACCTGGTCGTCTCCACCTTCCTCGACGGGGTCGGACAGCGCTGACCCACGCGCTGGCAGATGACGTACTCCCTAGGGTTGATCCGAAACCGACTTCCCCGTCTGGGTACGGGCCATGTAGTCGGCGTACCAGGTGGGCCAGTCCGGGTCCTCACGCCCGGTTTCCGCCTCGTGCCTGCCGTGGGCCGCCGCCGCGTCACGAAGGGACTGCTCCAGTTCCTGCACAGACGAGTAGACAATTTCCATGGGGATCTCCGTTCCGGACGGCGGTCAGCGGCCGGTTGCCCACTGCTTCATCTCCTGCGACGGAAAGCCATTGCCCTCCGGTCGTTGAACGACGCGAACGAGCGGTAGCCACGGCATTCCCGATCCGGACCGCGCTACGCCACCGGTCAGATATCGACGGCCAGCCGGGCCATGAAATGAGTCGACAACGACTCAGGACGGGCGAGCAGCCTGCCGCCAATCCGCGCCGCTGATCGTCGGGCGGTGCCGCGTGCTTTAAGGAAGGTTTAAGAACCTATCGGGTACGGGCGGAAAGCGCCTAACATACGGCGGCTGTGGCCGTCCGGTCAGCTTGTCGTGCCTTGCTTGTTGGGAAGTGACCCGTGTCCTACACCTCGTTCCGCGAACCCGACGCGAGCCCACCGCCGTCGCGTCCGGGCCTCCTGCGACGGCTCGCCCGGGACAAGCGGAGCATGGCCGCCAGCGTGGCCGCCGTCGTGATCGTCGTCGCGGTCGCAGTCGTGTACGTCGCCGACGCCGCCACCAACCCCGAGCCGTCGAACGCGGCCAACGCCCTCGTGGACACCTCGCCGTCGGCCGCGCAGGCGCTCGGCGCGTCGCCGTCCGCCGCCGCGACGCCGGCCGCCGCGACGCCGTCCGCCGCCGCGACACCTTCGGCCGCTGCCCCGCCGAAGATCCCCAAGACCGGCTGGGTCCCGGTCGACGACGCGGCCTGGAAAGCGCAGGTCAACGCGTACAACGCATTGAAGATCGACCCCGTTCCGGCTGGTGTGGGCAACCTCGCGGAGTTCCGGGCAGACTGCCAGTACAGCCACTCACTGCCGGACGACCCGATCGTCGCCCCCGGCCTCCCCGGCGCCTCGCACATGCACTCCTTCGTCGGGAACAAGGCCGTCGACGCGGGCACGGTGGCCGAGGATCTGACGAAGTTCACGGCCACCACCTGCAAGCCGGTCCAAGACCACTCCGCCTACTGGGTGCCGACGCTCTACGACAACTCGACCGGCAAGCCGGTCGAGACCACCGGCTTCCGGGTCTACTACCGCTCGCACATGCAGGACTCGACCGGCCAGATGCCGATGCCCAACGGCCTGCGCATGATCACCGGCGACGCCAAGAAGAAAAAACCGACACCGCGCGGCGCGACCGGCCAGTTCTACTGCGCCTTCTACGGCCCCGGCGACCTCGACGGCATCGCCCGCAGCACCAACGGCAACTGGCCCATCTGCGGCGGGGACGCCACGCTGCACTTCATGATGCAGTTCCCGGACTGCTGGGACGGCAAGCACCTGGACAGCCCCAACCACAAGGACCACGTGGCGTACGGCGCGGGCAACGCCTGCCCGCGCAGCCACCCGGTGAAGATCCCGGCGATCACCTTCGACATCCAGTACGGAGCGAAAGGCACCCCGGCGGGCTACTACCTCTCCTCCGACAAGGAAGGCAAGAGCGCCTCGTCGATGCACGGTGACGCTTTTGTGATGTGGGACGTCGACACCATGAACAAGCGCACCAAGAACTGCGTGCTACAGCGCCGGACCTGCGACAACTACGGATACCAGAAGTAACGCGACGACGAGACAGGGCCGTTCACGAGACGGCCCTACTCGGAGCCCTTGGCGTCCAGGAAGAGTTCGATGGCCTCGACGACAAGGCGGTGGTCGTCGAGTTGGGGCAGGCCCGAGACGGTGACGGTGCCGACCGGGCCGGTGCCCCTGAGGATGATCGGGAAGCAGCCACCGTGCGCGGCGTACTGGGCCGTTTCGAGGTGGGACTGTTCCTCGAAGGTGGTGCCACGGTCGCGGTAGGTCTGGCCGACGAGGTAGGAGCTGTGTCCGAACCGGCGGACGACCCGGATCTTGCGTTCGATCCAGTCGTCGTTGTCGGGCGACGTGCCGGGAAGCGCGCAGTGGAAGAGTTGGTGGTCGCCCCGGCGGATGTCGACGGTGACGGCGAGGCTCCGCTCTCGGGCCAGTCCGACCAGGCGATTGCCCAGGTCCCAGGCGTCGTCATGGTCGAAGCGGTCGAACTGGAGGCGTTCCTCCTGCTCCTGAAGCTCTGGCGTCACGGCGTACCGTCCCTTCCTCGTTCGTCGGATCATCTAAACAGAGGAAGGATCGGCGACCGGCTGCACGGTCCACCGGGTACGCCCACGAGACTCGAAAAAGACTTCTTCGGCGATGTCGAGAACTCGTGGCTGGCTTCGTCCCCGCAACGAACGCGACCACAATTGTTCGCACCCGTACCGAGGAGAAACCCACGATGGCCAAGTACCTGCTGCTCAAGCACTACCGCGGCGCCCCGGCTTCGGTGAACGACGCACCCATGGACCAGTGGACGCCGGAGGAGATCTCGGCCCACGTGCAGTACATGAACGACTTCGCGGCCCGACTGGAGGGAACCGGCGAGTTCGTCGACAGTCAGGCGCTCGCGCCCGGAGGGACGTTCGTCCGGTACGACGGCGAGGGCCGTCCACCGGTCACCGACGGCCCCTTCGCCGAGACCAAGGACCTCATCGCCGGCTGGATGGTGATCGACGTCGACAGCTACCAGCGCGCCGTCGAACTGGCCGGGGAACTGTCGGCCGCCCCCGGGGCGGGCGGTAAGCCGATCCACGAGTGGCTTGAACTGCGCCCGTTCCTGGGCACGTCGCCCACCATCACGGAGTGATCCCTGAAGTGAACGAGGCGCTGCTCCGGAGCCTCACGCCGAGCGTGCTCGGGATCCTCGTCCGCCGCGGAGCCGACTTCGCGGCGGCCGAGGACGCCGTGCAGGACGCGCTGGTCGAGGCCGTCCGCGTCTGGCCGGTCGACCCGCCACGGGACCCTAAGGGCTGGCTGGTCACCGTGGCCTGGCGGAAGTTCCTCGACGTGACCCGGGCGGATGCCGCCCGCCGCAGGCGCGAGGACCTCGTCGACGACGAGCCGGCACCCGGGCCGGCGCCTTCGGTGGACGACACACTCCAGCTCTACTTCCTGTGCGCCCACCCGTCGCTGACACCGTCGTCCGCGGTCGCGCTCACGCTCCGCGCCGTCGGCGGGCTGACCACCCGCCAGATCGCCCGTGCCTACCTGGTACCCGAGGCGACCATGGCGCAGCGCATCAGCCGAGCCAAGCGCACCGTCTCCGGCGTGCGGTTCGACCAGCCCGGTGACGTCGCCACCGTGCTGCGCGTCCTCTACCTCGTCTTCAACGAGGGCTACTCCGGCGACGTCGACGTGGCCGCCGAGGCCATCCGGCTCACCCGGCAGCTCGCGGCCACGTTCGACCACCCCGAGGTGGCCGGATTGCTCGCCCTCATGCTGCTCCACCACGCCCGGCGTTCCGCCCGGACCGCGCCCGACGGCAGCCTGGTGCCCCTCGCCGAGCAGGACCGAGGCCGGTGGGACACCAGGTCGATCGCCGAGGGTGTCGACATCCTGCAGGCGGCCCTCACCCGCGACCGGCTGGGCGAGTTCCAGGCCCAGGCCGCCATCGCGGCACTCCACGCTGACGCACCCAGCGCCGAGGAGACCGACTGGGTGCAGATCGTCGAGTGGTACGACGAGCTAGCGCGCCTGACCGACAGCCCGGTCGTCCGGCTCAACCGCGCGGTGGCGGTCGGCGAGGCCGACGGACCACGCGCCGGCCTGGCGGCGCTCGCGGCGCTGGACGACTCACTCCCCCGCCACACCGCGGTGGCGGCGCATCTCCACGAGCGCGACGGCGACCTGGCGACGGCGGCACGGTTGTACGCCGAGGCGGCCCGGAAGGCGCCCCACCTCGCCGAGCGCGACCACCTGACGCGTCAGGCCGCCCGACTCAACGCTCCCGGGTATCACTGACGGGTCATACGTCCTCACGCGGCGCTATCGAGGCGTACGGGTCCGAGATCGCGCCAAACTTGATTCATTCCAGAACAGTGGGCTATGTTCACCACGTGACGTCCGACTTCGAGGCACAGCTTCGGGCGGTCTCGTTGCGCGTGACCCGACCCCGGTTGGCGGTGCTCGCAGCGCTGCACGACCACCCGCACGTCGACACCGACACGGTGATCGCGCTGGTACGGGCGGCTCATCCCACAGTCTCCCACCAGGCGGTCTACGACGTACTACGAGCGCTCACCGACGCCGGCCTGGTACGGCGTATCCAGCCGGCCGGTGCGACCGCCCGCTACGAGTCCCGGGTGGCGGACAACCACCACCACGTCGTCTGCCGCTCCTGCGGCGCGATCGCCGACGTCGACTGCGCCGTCGGCGACTCTCCCTGTCTCACCGCCTCGGACGACCACGGTTTCGTGGTAGACGAGGCGGAGGTCGTCTACTGGGGCACCTGCCCCGACTGCGCGACCGAACGCACGCCCCAGTGATTCGCCAGCTCGGAAGGAAGCAGATGAGCGACACCCAGAACAATGGTCCCTCCAGCGCGCAGGGCGTGGACCAGAAAGAAGCGGCCGGCTGCCCGGTCGCGCACGACTCCGTCACCGCGCACGGCAGCGAGAGCGAGAACCCGGCGATCGACTCGCCGACCCCGAAGACCGGCGGTCGTCCGCGTACCAACCGGGACTGGTGGCCCAACCAGCTCGACCTCTCGGTGCTGCACGCCCACTCGTCCAAGGGCAACCCGCTCGACAAGAACTTCAGCTACGCCAAGGAATTCGAGAAGCTCGACGTCGAGGCCCTCAAGCAGGACATCGTCGAGGTGCTCACCACCTCGCAGGACTGGTGGCCGGCCGACTTCGGCCACTACGGCGGCCTGATGATCCGGATGAGCTGGCACGCCGCCGGCACCTACCGCATCCAGGACGGTCGCGGCGGAGCCGGCGACGGCGGTCAGCGTTTCGCCCCGCTCAACAGCTGGCCGGACAACGCCAACCTCGACAAGGCCCGCCGGCTGCTGTGGCCGGTCAAGCAGAAGTACGGCCAGAAGATCTCCTGGGCCGACCTGCTCGTGCTCGCCGGCAACGTCGCCCTGGAGTCGATGGGGTTCAAGACCTTCGGTTTCGGCTTCGGTCGCGAGGACGTATGGGAGCCCGAGGAGATCTTCTGGGGTCCCGAGGACGCCTGGCTCGGCGACGAGCGCTACGTCTCCGAAACGGAGATGGCGCAGGGAGTCGGCGCGACCGAGATGGGACTCATCTACGTCAACCCCGAAGGGCCGCGCGGCAGTGCGGACTTCCTGGCGGCGGCGCACTTCATCCGCGAGACCTTCGGCCGGATGGCGATGAACGACGAGGAAACCGTCGCCCTCATCGCCGGCGGCCACACCTTCGGCAAGACCCACGGTGCCGGCGTCGCCGACCGCCACGTGGGCGCGGAGCCCGAGGGCGCCCCGCTGGAGGCGCAGGGCCTGGGCTGGCTCAGCACCCACGCCAGCGGCAAGGGCGGTGACACGATCACCAGCGGCCTCGAGGTGACGTGGACCGACCGGCCGACGCAGTGGAGCAACCGCTTCTTCGAGATCCTCTTCGGTTACGAGTGGGAGCTCACCACGAGCCCCGGTGGCGCCAAGCAGTGGGTCGCCAAGGACGCCGAGGCAATCATTCCGGACGCCTACGACTCGGCGAAGAAGTACAAGCCGACGATGCTCACGACCGACCTGTCGCTGCGCTTCGACCCGACGTACGAGAAGATCTCGCGTCGTTTCCTGGAGAACCCCGACGAGTTCGCGTTGGCCTTCGCCAAGGCCTGGTACAAGCTGCTGCACCGCGACATGGGTCCGGTCAACCGCTTCCTGGGACCGTGGGTCGCCGAGCCCCAGCTGTGGCAGGACCCGGTGCCGGCCGTCAACGGTGAACTCGTCGGTGACGCCGACGTCGCCGCTCTCAAGGCGAAGGTTCTGGAGTCCGGCCTCACGACCGCCCAGCTCGTCTCCACCGCCTGGGCCTCCGCCGCGAGCTACCGGTCCACCGACAAGCGCGGCGGCGCCAACGGCGGTCGGCTCCGGCTCGAACCCCAGCGCGGCTGGGAGGTCAACCAGCCCGAGCAGCTCGCGACGGTCCTGGACACCCTGGAGGGCATCCAGCGGGAGTTCAACGGTGCCGGCGGCGCGACGATTTCGCTCGCCGACCTGATCGTGCTGGCCGGCTCGGCCGCCGTCGAGAAGGCGGCACGCGAAGCCGGCTTCGAGGTGACCGTGCCGTTCCGGGCGGGCCGCACCGACGCCACCCAGGAGCAGACCGACGTCGAGTCCTTCCGGGTCCTTGAGCCGCGCGCCGACGCGTTCCGCAACTACCTGCGCCCCGGCGAGAAGACCCAGCCGGAGGTGCTGCTCATCGACCGCGCCTACATGCTCAACCTGACCGCGCCCGAGATGACCGTTCTTCTCGGCGGCCTGCGCTCCCTCGGTGCCAACGTCGGCGGCGCCAGCCACGGGGTCCTCACCGACCGGCCCGGCGTGCTCACCAACGACTTCTTCGCCAACCTGCTCTCCCCGGGCACCCGGTGGAAGGCGTCGGAGTCCGACGAGCACGTGTACGAGATCCGTGACCTGGCCACCGATGAGGTGAAGTGGACCGCCACCGCGGTCGATCTCATCTTCGGCTCCAACTCCCAGCTGCGAGCCCTCGCGGAGGTCTACGCCAGCCAGGACGCCCGCGACAAGTTCGTGACGGACTTCGTCGCAGCCTGGACCAAGGTCATGGAACTCGACCGGTTCGACCTGGCCTGACCGGCCCCTACTGACGAGCCCCGGTCGATCGCGCGGCGATCGACCGGGGCTCGTCGGCCATGAGCCTGGTGGCGTACACAGCACGACAAGGTCTTGTCACGGTCAGTCCAGGTGGCGTCGACGTCAGCAGATTGATCCCTGAAACCTGATGTTAATTCATGTTAGAACAGAAGTAGATCCATGTGAATGAATGTCGCAACACTTATCCATGGATGGACTTCAATGAAGTGAGTAACTTGCTGGCTTGCACGATCCTGCGTTGATCCCCTTGATCTCCGGGAGGCCGCATGTCCAGACGGTCCACATCCCTACTCGCGCTCGGGGCGCTGCTCGCGTCGGGCACCGCCCTGAACACAGCAGCCGGCGCCGGGCCGGCACACGCCGCGAATCCGGCCAGCTCCCTCGTGGTGCCGGTGGATGCGCCCGATACACCCAACCTCGCCGGTCTCGGCCAGCTCGGGGTGACCCTCTTCGGCACCACCCAACTCGACGTCGACCGGGTGGACCTGGCCACCGTGCGGCTGGGCCACCCCGGCACCGGCGTCGGGATGGCCCAGGTGGTCGGCGCCGGCCCGCTCGGCACGATCACCGACGCGAACGCCGACGGCCGCGACGACCTGCGGCTCTACTTCGACAAGGAGACGCTGCGCGCCGAGGGACAACTGACCGCGGCCAGCACCACACTGACCCTCTCCGGCCGTACCGTCGACGGCCGCGAGATCCGGGGCACCGACCGGGTCGCCCCGATCGTCGTACTGGAAGTCAAGTTCCAGGAAACCCTCGCCGTACGCGGCCAGGACCGCGACCTGCACAGCACCCGGGGATCGGGCCTGACGGGGGTCCGGGCGGTGCTGGACCGGCACCGGGCCGCACACCTCTCACCGCTGGTTCCGGCCACGGCCGTGGCGCAACTGTCCCGGCTCACCGCGCAGGCGTCTTCCCACTCCGGCCAGCCCGCGCCGGACCTGGCCTCCTGGTACCAGGTGACACTGCCGGCCGGCGCGGACGTGACGGCCGCGCTCAAGGACCTCCAGGCACAACCCGAGATCGCGTACGTCTACCCGGCGCCGGAGCCGGCCCCGCCGCCGGCCACACCGGACTTCACCAGTCGACAGGGCTACCAGCGGCCGGCGCCACAGGGGGTGGACGCGGACTACGCCCGCCAGGACCCACGTGCCCGGGGTGCGGACATCCGGATCGCCGACCTGGAGTACGACTGGAACCCGTTCCACGAGGACCTGAACCTCGACTGGTCCAGCGACCTTGGCGGCAGCCAGTACCCGCGCAACACCAGCTTCGCCGACGAGCACGGCACCGCCGTCTTCGGCGAGCTGGTCGCCGACGAGAACGGGTACGGGGTCACCGGCGGCGTACCCGACGCCACCATGTACGGCATCTCGCCCATGCAGCGGCTCAGCAGCGGACAGGCCAGCTACCGACCGGCAGCGTCGATGACCCACGTGGCCCAGTACCTCCGAGCCGGTGACGTGCTGCTGATCGAGCAGCAGACGGTGGGCCCGAACGGCGGTACCCGCTATGTCCCGCTGGAATGGACGCAGTCGGTGTTCGACGCCACCCGGCTGCTCACCCAACTCGGCGTCATCGTGGTCGCCACCGGCGGGAACGGCGGTGAAAACCTGGACGCCCCCGAGTTCCAGGGGCGCTTCAACCGCGCGGTACGCGACTCCGGCTCCATCATGGTCGGGGCTGGCTCGGACACCACCCGGGCCCGGCTCAACTTTTCCGTCTACGGCTCCCGGGTCGACCTGCAGGGCTGGGGGCAGAACATCACGACCACCGGCAGCAACGGCAACCTCCAGGGCGGCACCACCCCGGCGAACCGGAACATCCGCTACACCCGGTCGTTCGGCGGCACCTCCGGGGCCGGACCGATCGTCACCGGCGCCGTGGCGGCCGTGCAGTCGTACCTCAAGGCCACCGGCCGACCGGTCTGGACCGCCAGCCAGATCTCCACGCTGTTGAAGAACACCGGCACCCCGCAGGGCGGCAACACCGCTCAGCGGATCGGCCCGCTGCCGAACCTGCGCGCCGCGCTGGCGCAGGTGCAGGTCCCGGCGGCGGGTGCGGTGTCGGCCCCGGCGGGGGTGACCGGATGAGTACCGTGAAGCCGGAGAATCCAGCCGGTGTCCGGCGCCGTACCGGCGGTCGAGTCAGGGCCGGCGCGGCGGTGATCACCGTGTTGGCCGCGCTGGTCGGCGCGATCGGCCTCCCCGGCAGGTCGGTCGCCGCGCCAGGCGACCCGTTCCAGCCGATCGACCCGCAGCGGTGGCAGGACCAGCAGACGATGACCTGGTCTGACTACCGACCGGTGCCCCGGGCGGACTGGGCCAACCCGGGCCGCCAACCGAGCCAGCGCAAACTGCGAATCGCGCTGGTCGCCTCGGACTTCCCGGACCAGCCGTTCGTCATCACCCAGCCGCGTAACTCGGACCGGTTCGGCAACCCGCAGGTGGCGCCCGTGCCCCGGGCCGAGGTGCCCCGCTTCTACGCCAACTTCTGGGGTACGCCGAACGAGTTCAACCACGGGCACACCGTCAACGAGTACTGGATGGAGCAAACCGCCGGGCGGCTCGGGGTCGAGTTCACGCCGTTCGGCCCGTACCGGCTCGGCCGCAACCTGTTCGAGTACGGCCTGAACGACATCGGCCAGGAACGCGCCGGCTGCCCGTCCGGGTACACCTGCAACGGCGACCTCGACCCCGACGTGGACGCGCTCTGGCGGGCGGCCGAGGGATCGGACGTCCGGTCGCGGTTCGACCTGGTACTGCGCGTCTACGCCGGGTACGACGAGACATCGGTCTGGCAGGAGTTCGGCGAGATGATGTTCCAGACCAAGGAGGACATCCCGGACGCGTGGGGGCCACCGGACCCGAACCTGCCGAACTGGGTGCGCTCCCGCTACGTGCCGTGGACGTCCTGGCGCGCTGGCGCGCAGCTCTGGGGCTCGTCGAGCATGCGCCAGGGAGAGAGTTCCGGCACGATCACGCACGAGATCGCGCACACCTTCGGCATCGCCGACAACAACAACAATCCCTACGCGACACCGTACCGTCGGGTCGGATCGGGTCCCTGGGACGTGATGGACCGGGGGTCGTTCAACGGTCCGGGCGGACCACACCAGCGGTGGGTGGTGCCGGCGGCGCAAGGCGCCTCGATGCCGGCCGGACAGACCCTCCGCAGCAAGCTGAAGCTCGGCCACATCGCCGAGGCGCAGGTGATCCGGCTCTCCCGGGAGGCGCTCGCCTCCTCCGGCCTGGTCGTGCTCGACGTGCGGGCCCGCTCGGCGCTCGCCAGCGGAGTGCAGGGCATCCGGATCGGCATGAACTCCGACCGCACCCCCACCTGCAACATCAACACGGACCCGCGCTGCGCCGGCACGCCGGCCTACGACTTCTACACGGTGGAGACCGTGCAGCGCATCGGCGCGGACTCGTTCACCCCGGACAACGGGGTGCTGATCGCCAAGAACAAGACCGCCGAGACGAACACCTGCGGGTACCTCTGCTTCACCTGGGTCGTCGACGCCAACCCGCAGGACGTCAACCTGGTCGACTACTACAAGCCGGACGGCACGCCGGTCAAGCGGACCATCGCCGATTCCCGGCAGCTCAACGACGCCCTGTTTCACGCCGGCACCAACTCCGGCAGCCAGGACGAGTACGTCGACCAGGCCAACCGGCTGCACTTCTACGTCCTGGACCGCAAGACCGACGCCGACGGGGTGCTCTCCTACACCCTGGCGGTCCGGTCGCTCGACGGGGCCGGCCCGCACGTGCGGGGCGTGACCCTGGGACAGGGCACCCCGTCCGGCAGCCCGCAGGGCACCGGCGCCACCTGTAACTTCAACCTGTCCAACACCGGCCGGTACGTGGCCGGCGGGGCGTCGCACCCGGAGGACGTCAGCCAGTACCTGCGGGCGGACGTCTACCGGCTCTCCGCGTCGGTCACCGGTCAGGGCTGGCGGGTCGAACTGCCCACCGAGCTGACCAGCGCCCCGTTCGGCGGTTCGGTGCCGGCGCGGGCCTGGGTGGCGGCGACCGCCACGGCAGCGACGTCCGGCGTGGTACGCCTCACCGCCACCTCGGTCAGCGACCCGAACCGTACCGCCACCGCCACCTGCACCCTCGCCCGCTGAACGTTCGTCACCGCCCTTCCATCCGGCGCTGTCCGGCCCGGTGGAAGGGCGGTGCGGCTACGAGGGTTGATCGACGGCGTGGCGTGGGATCCTGTCCGCGTCGCGCGGAGGTTCGGGCGTGGTCGGCACCGGCCGGCGGTGGCGGAGTCCGGTGTCGTAGGCCCGGGCCGCTCGATCAGCCCGCCCTCGTCCGGCAGCCAGGTCCTCGACCCAGCCGAACAACGCGATCGCCACCATGGTGAGCACCACTGTTCCGGCGAGCCGCAGGATCAGGCGGACGGTCGAATCGCCTGGTGTGACCGACAGCAGCAGGATGCCGACGAGGGTGCCGGCCGGCAGGTGCCACAGATAGATCGTGACCGCGCGGGCGTTGATCAGCCGTAGGGCGCGATCGATCGAACGGACCCGGGTCAGCCGATCCGTCCGAGGCTGAAAACGGAGCACCGCCGCGACGACCGCCAGGGACCACCAGGGGTTGGCGGCGAGTGCGTCGTCGACCTGCCCGGCGGGGAGCAGCGAGTTGTTGACGTACCACCAGATGAGGCCGACCGCGGCGAGCACCGCCAGGGCGGCGACGTACCGACGGCGAGGCACGCGGCGAAGCAGACCGTCGCGATGCGCGAACCCGATGAGCCAGCAGGGCGCGTACGTGATGATGAAGTAGCCGGGCAGGTCGGAGCCGATGAGCGCGTACAGGAGGGGCAGCGTCGTCGCGACGGCGAGGGTCAGCTTGGGCCAACGACGGAAGACCACCAGCAGTACGGGTGAGAGCGTCACCAGCCACAGGTAGGTGACCAGGTACCAGAGCGAGATGTTGAAGGCCCACGCCCAGGGCGGGCCGCCGACCGGGGGCACCTGCGCGGGCACTATCCAGAAGACGAGTTCGCCCCATCCGAGCGGACCAGTCGGCGGCACGCGCCAACCGTTGAGCAGCATCACCGGCACCGCCACCAGGCCGAAGACCCACAGCGAGGGCAGCAGCCGGCGTAGGCGAGATCCGAGCGAGCGTAGTCCCCCTCGGTCGAGGGACTTCACCATGAGCGAAGCGGCCAGGCCGAGCATCAGACCCATGGCGGGAAAGACGATGGTCAGCCAGACCCAGCCGGTCGTGTGATAGAGAACGACCCGGCCCAGCGCGAGTGCCCGCCACAGGTCGAGGTAGCCCTCTCGCTCCGGCCTGGCAGGGGGCTCTACCGTCCCACGCGCTGCTGTCCCCTCCTGCCCAGGCATGCGGCTATCTTTCCACGATACGTACGGTATATGGCTGTTTATGCCTTTTTGCTGGGCGGCTGGCGCACCGTAAGCCACTGCCCCACACCCCGTCCACCGCACCTCATGACGAGTTTGGGGTATTTGCCCCACCATGCGGTATCTATGCAGCATAGTAACGCATGGCATTAATTATCCGCTCTGCCCAATCAGTGCGTATAAACCCGTTATTCGGCCTGGAAGGAGGCTCGGGTTGCAAGACTTCGCCGCGCCGCCTGCCCCGTCTCCGGCCGCTCCCGCACCCGCACATGCCGACCTCGCCGACGCAACGCTCTGGCGGACGCCGGTCGATCAGACGACCGGTCAGGACCTGATCGACGTCGCACCACCACCATGGGCCGTGTCACAGGCGCCCCAGATGCCGGACACCGCTACCGGTCGACCGCACGGGACAGCTCAGGGCTGGTCATCCCCAGCGGCCCGGATTCCCTCGGCGGCCACCCACCGGGCCCGGATCGTCGTCCTCGAAGGCCCTGCCGCAGATACCCCGGCCGACCGACTCGACGAGGAGTTCGACGTCGTCTACCGGATCCAGGGACCGATCAACGCGGAACGGCTGAACCACGTGCTCGCCCACTGCCGCCCGAGGCTCCTCCTGCTGAAGCACTCCCTCGACACCATCGACGTACGTCTGATCACCGCTTGTCTGGCGTACCAGATTCAGATCCTCGTCCTGGCACGACCCATCTACGGTCTGCTCCGGCCGGCACGGATGCGCCGATACGGCGGGCTTCCCTGGCTGCAACTGCGGTGTGGCACCGGCGACCTGGGAGAGGCCCGGGTCAAACGCGCCGTCGACCTGGCACTCATCCTCCTGGCCTCCCCTGTCCTGATACCGCTGATGGTGCTGGTCACGGTGGTGGTCGGCATGACCGGACCACCGCTGTACGTCCAGACCCGGGTCGGTGCCGGCGGCCGACTGTTTCGCCTGGTCAAGTTCCGGTCGATGCGGGTCGGCGCGGAGACGGGCACCGGCCCGGCCATGGCCATCCTGAACGACAGCCGGGTCACCGCGATCGGTCGGCTGCTGCGACGCAGCCGCCTCGACGAACTACCGCAGATGTGGAACGTGCTGCGCGGCGACATGAGCCTGGTCGGCCCACGCCCCGAACGACCCGAGTTCATCGCCGACTTCCAGCGCCTGCCCCACTACGACCTGCGGCACCTGATCAGGCCGGGACTGACCGGCATCGCCCAGCTCACCGGCGGATACGCCGCAACCGTGGAAGAGAAGCTCCGCTGCGACCTGCTCTATCTCAACTGCCGCTCGCTGCGCCTCGACCTCATGCTGCTGCTCCTGACGGTCCTGGACCTCGTCCGCGGATTTCCGCGTGGCTAGCGCGACGACGGTGGCCGGCCGGAAGGTCGCCCACAACACGCTGAGCATGGTCGCCGCCCGCGTCGTCATGGCGGTCACCGGCCTCGCCACCCTGCCGTTGGTCTACGAACGGCTGGGCAGCCGCGGGTTCGGCATCTGGGTGCTCCTGAGCAGCGTGTTCGCCATCCTGGCCCTCGCCGACCTGGGCCTCGGTTCGGCCATGGTGCGCGAGGTCGCCGCGACGCACGCGGGCGAGCCCCGGAAGCGGCTCTCCGCCGTACTCGGGCTCGGCCTCGGCTGGGCCGTCTGCGTCGGCGTACTGGCCACGGCCGCCATACCGGCCTGCTGGCCCTGGCTCAGCCGGCTGTTCCACCTCGCCGAGATGGCCGACGAGGCGCGCCGCGCCGCCCTCTGGCTGGCCCTGGGCCTGTTCTTCGGCGGCGTCGAGCTGCCTTGGCGGGCAGTCCTGGAAGGAACGCAACGCTACGGCACAGTCGCCTGGATCAGCGCCGCCACCGCCCTGCTGGGTGCGGCGCTGACGGTGCTCATGGTCCGGTTCGGAGGGGGCCTGGCCGCGCTCGCCGCCGTGACGACCGTCGCCTCCGGCATCCGTACCCTGCTGGTGGTCGCCGCAGCCCGGCGCCACCACAGCGCCTACCGCCCCCGGATCAGTCACCTCCGTCGCACGGACCTCCAGGTCGTGCGCGGGTACGGGCTGCGGGTCCAGGCCACGAGCGCGGCGGGCGCGGTCAACACCGAGCTCGACCGGCTCGTCCTCGGCACCTGCTTCGGGCCGGCCACCGCCGGGAACTTCGATCTCGGCACCCGTCTGCTCAACCTGCTGCGACTGCCGCCCGGCTTCGTGTTGATCGCATTGTTCCCGGTGGCGGTCACCGGTGCGGCCCGCGGCGGCGCCGCCTGGCTCGACACCTTCTACCTGCGGACGACCCGGTACGTCACCGCGTTCGTCGCACCCGGGGCCGCCGTGATCGTGGTCTGCGCGGATCCGCTGGTACGGCTCTGGCTCGGCCACCAGGTCGAGTGGGCCGCCGCGAACCTCGCGCTGCTTGCCCCGGCGTACGCGCTGAATCTGGCGGCCGGAGCGGCGACCATCGTGACCCGGGCCGAGGGACGACCAGGCCGAGAGACCCGGTACGTCCTGCTCTCGGTGGTGCTGAATCTCGCCCTGACAGCACCGATGCTGATATTGCTCGGCCCACTCGGGGTGCCAGCCGCCACCGCTCTGGCCGTCGTCATCTCCACCCTCTACTTCTTCTGGTACTTCCACCAGCGAACGAATCGGCCGATCCGCCCCGTCCTGCGGAGCAACTGGTGGCCGGTGGTCGCGTCGACGGTCGCCGGTTCGGTCGGCGCGGCGGCGGCGCCGTACCTGCCGGACGGGCCGGACCGCGCGGGCGCGGCGCTCGCCGTCACCTGCCGGGTCGGCTGCACGCTGCTGGTCGTCGGTGTGCTGCTCGCCGCTGCCCGTCTGGTCCGTCCCCCGGGCCGGCGCCGTCCACGGCTGCCGAGCAGCCGGGCAGGCACCCGGATGGCGACCGTCGTGGGGCGGGGAGGCGACCGATGAGCACACACGACACCGCCACCGCCTGTCTGGTCTGCGGTCCGGTACCACGTTGGCGGTCCGATTTCGACGGTCTGCTTCGCACGTGCCTCGCCTGCGGGTTCGCCTGGACCGCTGCGGCGATGGCCCCCTCACCCGAGTTGTACGACGAGAGCTACTTCGACGGCGGCGGGTACGAGGAGTACTTCCTCCCCGCACCGCGTCGGTACGAGGCGTCCCGTCGGCTGCGCTGGCTGCTGTCGCTGGTACGCCCGACGTCGCTGATCGAGGCCGGCCCGGCGGGCGGCTTCTTCGTCGAGGCGGCACGGCGGGCGGGGATCGCCGCGTCCGGCATCGACATCTCCGAATCGGCCGCCCGGTACGCACGCGACCAGCTCGGCGTGCCGGTCCGGCAGGGCCGGTTCGAGACGGCCGTTCCCGAACGGGCGGTGCAGGCCGTCTGCGCGTTCCACGTACTGGAACACGTGGACGAACCGAGGGCGTTCCTCGACGCGGCGCGGACCGCGCTCGTCCCGGGTGGATGGCTCGTCCTGGAGGTGCCGAACGTCGCCTCACCGGCCGCCCGCCGACTCGGCCCCGCATGGCCCGGTCTACAGCCGGAATACCACCGCTGGCACTTCACCCCGGAATCGCTCACCCGGCTGGTCACCTCGGCCGGCTTCCGGGTGCTGCGACAGGACACCACGGTTTTCCGTTACTACATGCCGCCGCGATACCGGCTGCGTCACGCCCACCGCCTGCTCCCCGGCGACTGGCTGGCCACCCGCTCACTGCGGCTCACCCACGCGCGGCACGGCGACCTGCTCCGACTCGTCGCCGCGCTGCCGGACGCCAGAAGGGGATCCCAATGACGATCAGTGGCATGGTTGCGAACCGCTGCCTGCTCTGCGGCGAGACCAACGGACACCAGCACGTCGCGGACGGACTACTCCGTCGCTGCGGAAGCTGCCAGTTCGTGTGGACCGCGGACAGTTTGCCGCCGCCAGAGGAGCTGTACGACCGGACGTACTACGAGACCGACGGCTACCAGAACTACTTCACCTCGGCCCGACAGCGCCGCTTCGAGTCCGCCCGCCGGCTGCGCTGGCTGCTCTCGGCGGTACGCCCGACGTCGCTGCTGGAGGCCGGACCGGCCGGCGGGTACTTCCTGGAAGCCGCCCAGCGGAAGGGAATCACCGTCTCCGGTGTCGAGGTCTCCGAGGTGGCCGCCCGGTTCGCCCGCGACGAACTGGGTGTCCCGGTCCGCCAGGGCTGTTTCGAGGAAAGCGTGCACGCCGAACCGGTGCAGGCCGTCTGCGCGTTCCACGTACTCGAACACGTGGAGGATCCACGGCGCTTCATCGAGACAGCGCGGGCGGCACTCGTACCGGAGGGCTGGCTGGCGCTGGAGGTGCCGAACATCGCCTCGGCGGCAGCCCGCCGGCTCGGCAGCGCCTGGCCGGCGATCGCACCGGCCTACCACCGGTGGCACTTCACACCCGAGTCGCTGACGCACCTGTTGCACGAGTCCGGTTTCCGCGTCGTACGCCACGACACCGTCTTCTCCCGCTACTACTGGCAGCCACTCGCGCGTCTCGCGCACGCCCGCAACCTGCTGATCCCCGACTGGGTGGCGTCCGGCTCACCTCGGATGAGTCATCCCTACCTCGGCGATCTGCTGCGGGTCTTCGCCCGGCCAGCCGGGCCGCGGGGGGCGAGATGACCACGCCGGAGGTGTCCATCCTCCTGGTGAGTTGGAACACCAAGGGGGAAACGCGCGACTGCCTCGACTCGTTGCCGGTCGGCATCGACGACGGGCTGCGCTACGAGGTCGTGGCCGTCGACAACGGTTCCCGGGACGGCTCCGCCGAGATGCTGGAGACGTACCCGCAGGTGCGGCTGTCACGCAACGACCGCAACATCGGGTTCGCCGCCGCCGTCAACCAGGCCTACCGGCAGGCCCGTGGCGATCTGATCCTCCTGCTCAACAGCGACGTACGGTTCCACCCGGGCGCGCTCAGCACCATGGTCGAGTTCATCCGGCTCCGGCCCGACGCGGCCGGGGTCAGTCCGCTCTACCTGAACCCCGACGGGACGTTCCAGCAGCACTACGTGCAGTTGCCGAGTTTCGCGGCGACAATCGCGCTGGTCACCGCAGTGCGCCGTCTTCCCGGATTCCGGCAGGCCCTGCACCGGTTCCAGATGCGCGGCGAGGACTTCTCCCGTCCGCGTCCGTTGGCCTCCGGAAGCTGCATGCTGCTGCGTCGTTCGGTACTTCCGCCCGAACGCATATTCGACGAACGCTTTCCGATCTACTGGAACGACGCGGTGCTCGCCCGTACGCTCCAGGACGCCGGCCACCAGCTCTGGATGATTCCACACGCTGCGGTCACGCACAGCCGGGGAGCCTCCTGCCGTCGGCTCGGTCCGGCGATCCGGTTCCGCCATCTGCTCGGCAGCCTGGTGGGCTACCTGGGGCTGACCGAGCCGCAGTACCGACTCAACCTGTTCCGGTTGGTGGTGCTCGCCGACCACGCCTTGAAGCGGCTCTGCGGCCGTCCGGTCCAGCTCGGTCTGCCGGACCTGCGCGCCGCGCTGCGCGGCGACGTCGGCCCCCTGCCCGACGGCGACATCCGGGACTGGTTGGTGATCCTCGGCGACGCCGTGCCGGGCGACGCGGATCTGGCCGACACGGAGGAAGGCCGGCGGATCCTGGTCGCGCGGCCTCCGGCCGGTCGGTCCGGTTGGCGGCTGCGGGTGCTTCCCGTTGGCGACTCGGTCTGGCACGGCACGCTGCCCGCCCCGCTGCCGTTTGGCCGCTACCTGCCGTGGGTGAACCGGTGGAACCTGCGAATCGCCGCAGGTCAGCTACGCCAGTGGCTCGACAAGCACGCCGGAGCCCGGGTGCTCTGCCTGGATGAGAGATACCGGCCGGTGCTCGGTCGGCTCGGTGAGGACGAGGTGCTCGACCACCCGCCGGCCCTCCTGGCCCTGGATCCGGTCCATGTCTGAGGGCTACCGTCCGCCGCGTGCGCGACCCGGTGACTCGTCAGCGCCCGACCGGTCCGCGCCGGACCTGGCGGACCCGGACTGGGTGGTCATGCTCAGCGGCAGCCCGTGGCGGGCCGACGCTCACCGTCAGCAGGCGATGGCGCGGCAACTCGCCGCCGATCGACGGGTGCTCTTCGTCGACCCGCCCGGCCAGCGGCCGCGCTGGCGGTGGGCGGTACGGCCGGTCGCGCCCCGGCTGTGGCACGCGGTCGTACCGACCGCACTGCCGATGGGCCGGCAACTGCCACCGGTGAACGTCCTCACCCGCCGATGCGGCGCACGCGTGCTGCGCCGTTGGCTCGACGAGCGACCGGGGCCCCGGCTGCTCTGGATCGACGAGGACCTCGCCGCTCCGGCGATCGGCCGGCTCGGCGAATCCGCCGTCGTGTACGACGCCACGGACCTCGATTGGACCTTCACCCGCTGGTGGAACCGCTGGCACCTGCGTGCTGGGCTGCGCGCCGCGGTCAGCGCCGCCGACCTGGTTCTGGCGTCCTCGTCGGCGCTGCCCGAACGGCTGCCCGCCGCCCGCCGCCCGGCGGTGGTGGTGCCCAACGGCTGCGACCCCGACCAGTTCACGCCGGTCGGCCCGGTCGCGCCCTGGGTGGCGCGCCTGCCCCGTCCGCTGCTCGGCTATGCCGGCGCGGTGGACACCCGCGCGTTCGATGCCGAACTGGTGGCCAGCGTCGCGGCGGCCCGCCCCGAGTGGACTTTCCTGCTGGTCGGGCCGTCCACCCCGGCCGGCCGGGCGCCGCTGGAGCGACTGGCGAACGTGCTGCTGGTCGACGCCGTGCCGTTCGCCGAGACGCCCGCGATCCTGCGTGCCTGCGACGTGACGATGATCCCGTACAGGGTCAATGGCCTGATCGATTACGTGCACCCGAAGAAGTGCTACGAGTACCTCGCACTCGGCAAACCGGTCGTCGCGACGCCGCTACCGGCACTGCGCGAACTGCGGGAACTGCGGGGTGCGGTCCGGCTCGCGGGCGACGCGGCCGAGTTCACGGCCGCCGTCGAGCAGGCGTTACGCACCGCCGACCAGCCGGCAGAGGTGGCCGAACGACGTGCCATGGCGGTACGCAACGCGTGGTCGGTACGGGGCGCCCTGGTACGCGAGCTGCTCGCCGGGATCGGGGCGTCGCCGTGACCGGCCGAACGCTCACGATCTGGGCCGTCGTGGTGCCGTCCCTGCTCGCGCTGCTGACGGTCGGGCTGCTCTCCACCGCACCGGGTGTCGTCGGCCTCGTCGGCGCCGGGGCACTGCTCTGCTGGGGCGCGTTCACGCTCTGGCCCTGGTCGGTCCTGCCCTTCGGCATCATCGGTGGCACCATCACGGGCGGCGCCATCGGCGGCGGGGACGTACGCACACTCGTGGTGATCCACACCCTGATCCTGGCCGTCGGCTGCGTGGCCCTGCTCACCCGTCAAATCCTCGGACTGGAGGATTTCCACCGCTCCCGGACCACGGTCGACGTCGCGATGCTGGTACTGACCGCGTTCACCACCGTCATGGCGTTGTACGGCCTGGCGCTCGGCAACCTGCCGATGGACGTCGTGGTCGCGGCGTACCAGGTGACCGTCATCCCGGTGTACTTCTTCCTCGGCACCCGCACGCTGAACGACCGACGGCGGCTACGCGCCGCGGCGATTCTGTACATCACTCCGGCCGCGCTACTCACCGCTGCGGCCCTGGCCGCCCCGGGGCACCACGGTGGTCTCATCGCGATGCTCGCGGCACCGCCCCTGGTCGTGCTCGCCGGACGAGGCAGGGGCTGGCGCCGGGCCGGCTTCGCGCTGCTCGCCGCGCTGTTCCTCGCCGACGTGGTGCTCTCCTCGTTCCGCGCCCTCTGGCTGGCCGCGGGGATCACGATCGTCCTGATGCTGCTGCGCGGTGGTCGGATCGTCCGGCAAGGGATGGCCGCGACCGCCGCCGCCGCGTTGGTCTTCATCGCGCTCGCCATGGTCGACTCCGGGTTGCGTGCACGAGTAGAGGTCGTGGCCCAGGAGGTAGACGAGTCGCCCGGCTACCGGGCGCCCGAGTCGTCGGTCGGCCTCGACGTCTTCGCGAACCGGCCGCTCGCCGGTGGTGGGCTGGGCCAGTCCGCCCAGGACATCTACCTCGCCGGCTTTTCCGTGACCGACGTCGGCCCGGTCTACCACGCGTTCTACGTGACCCTGCTGGCGAACGCCGGCCTCGTCGGACTCGCCGTGGTGCTCTGGCCGATCCTGCGAACGCTGCCCGACGGATTCCGCCGACCCAACGGCGTCGCTCTCGTATTCGCGGCCATGACCTGTGGTTTTCTCGTCGGCGCGGTGTTCGCCGGCCCGACCGACGGGCATTGGGAACTCGGTCTGCTGCCGGCGCTGACCCTGATGGCGCTACGGGCCGAGGCACCCGTCCCCGGAGCCCGCGCGGAGGTGTCGGCATGACCGAACTCGACGTCACCGGGATCGTCGTCACCCACAACTCCGGGGCCCAGATCCAGGCCACGCTGCTGGCGCTGCGACGATCCGGAATACACGTACGGGTCGTCGACAACGCCTCAGGCGACGACACGGTATCGGTCGTCGCGGACAGCTTTCCCGATGTCGAGCTGATCGAGAACCGGGTCAACGTCGGGTTCGCCGCCGCCGTCAACCAGGCGCTGCGGGGCGTGAGCACCGACGTCGTACTGCTGGTCAATCCCGACTGTGTGCTGCCCCCGGCCACGGCCGTGGAACTGGTCCGGGTGCTGCGGTCGCGGCCACGGGCCGGGATCGCCGGCCCACGGCTGCTGGACGCGCAGGGGCGGGTTGCCATCAGTGCCCACCCGTTCGAGTCGCTGACCAGCGTGCTCGCATCCCGGTTCGGGGGCAACCTGGCGCCGGTGACGCTGCGACGCCTGCTCTCCGGCAGTCGGCGGCGGCAGGCGTACGACGCATGCCGCGAACCCGGCGGACCGGTGACGGTGGACTGGCTCTCCGGCGCCTGCCTGGCGGTCCGGACCGACCTGCTGCGCGCGATCGGCGGCATGGACGAGGGCTACTTCCTCTATTACGAGGACGAGGAGCTGTGCCTGCAGGCATGGCAGCACGGTGCCGAGGTGGTGTACGTACCCGCAGTCGAGGCTGTGCACATCGGCGGTGCGAGCAGCAACGATCCGACCCGCACCTGGCCACACCTGTACCGGAGCATGCTGCGGTTCTTTGCCCGCCACCGGCAAGCGTCACTGCCCGCCGTACGGGTCGCCGTCCTGCTGCGTGCCTTCGTCGGCATCGGACTGGCCGGCGTACGTCTGCCGGTGCAACCCCGCGCCGGCGCGGCCCGGGCGCGGGCCTGGACCCGGATATCCCGAATCGCCCTGACCTCGACAACCGAGGTACGGGCGTTGACGACCGCAGCCGAGGCACGGAGGAGGTAACGGTGCACGTACTCGTCACGGCCGTGGGGCAGCGCACGGAGCACTGGACGGAACTGTTCGAGGCGCTGTGTGAACGACCCGGCGTCGAGTTGACGGTGCTCGTCGCCGACGTCACGGACGTCACCCGCGAAGAACTCGCCCGGCTGGCACGCCGACACCGACGCATGCACTACCAGGTGCTGCCGTACCTCCTCGGTGAGAGACGCACGGGGCACATGGCGTCGGTGTTGTTCGGGCCCGGGTTCGGCGCGGTGGCGGTGCCGCGACCGGACGTGGTGCACGTCATCGGCGAGGCCGCCTATCTCAGCACCTGGCAGGTGGTCAGGCTGTGCCGCAGGCGCTGGCCGACCACACCGCTGACGCTGTACGCGGCGCAGAACATCGTCATGCGCTTTCCGCAACCGTTTCCGCTGCTGGAACGCCGGGCGTACCAGGCGGTCAGCCACGTCTTCCCGATCACGCCCGCCGCGCTCGACGTGCTGCGCGTGAAGGGCTACCGGGGGGACGCGACGATCGTGCCGCTCGGTGTGGACGGCAACCGCTTCCAGCCGCGCCCGACGCCACCGTCGACCGGCGCGTTCACCGCAGGATTCGTGGGGCGACTCGAACAGCACAAGGGTCTGCCGGACCTGTTACGGGCCGCCGAGCTGATCGACTGCGACCTGCTGCTGATCGGCGAGGGCAGTCTCCGGCCGCTGGTGGAGGAGGCCGCGCGGCGCCGTCCCGGCCGGGTGGTGCTACACGGCTGGACCGAGCACAGGAACCTGCCCGCGCTGCTCGCCCGCATGAGCGCGCTCGTCCTGCCGTCGGTCGAGTTGATCCAGCGCAACGTGCTGCCGTGGATCGGCATCCCGCTGCGGGAGCAGTTCGGTCGGGTGCTGGTCGAGGCGATGGCCTGCGGGGTGCCGGTCGTGGGTAGCGACGTGGGCGAGATCCGGCATGTGATCGGAGCGGCGGGGCTGATCTTCCCGCCCGGCGACCCGGTGGCTCTCGCCGACCGTCTGGGTCGGCTACGGGACCACCCCGACCTGGCCGCAGAGCTTTCCGCCCGCGGCGTCGACCGGGTCTGCGAAGAGTTCACCTGGGATCAGATCGCACACAGGATGTACGACATCTGGACCAACCTGTTGACGGCGAGACAGCCGGACGCTCCCGGACCGACATCGGTCGCCCGGGACACGCCGGTGACGCTGGCCGCGCGGCAGGTGGGTCCGGCCAACCGAGAGGCAAAGACCTCATGACAATCTCGTTCAGGGCGCTACGCGCCTTGCGAAAGATACGGCGGCAAGTCGGGATTCCGCTGCTCGGGCTCGGTGTGGGCCTGATCGCGGCACAGGGTGTCACGAAACTGCTGCCACCCACGTACGAGGCGTCGGCCTCGCTGGTGATCGCAGCCGGTCCGTCGGACGATTCGAGCGGTCGGGAGGCCGCCGCTCTGACCCTCGCCCAGAACCTCGCACCGACGATCGCCCGGCTGGTCGAGTCCCGGGAGGTCTCCCGCGACACGGCGGCCACACTGCGTCTGCCCGAGGCGGACGTGGCCGGTCGCATCGACGGCGAGTTCGAGCCCGGGCTGCACATCGTGACCGTACGGGCCTCGGCCCGGTCCGCGTCGCGGGCGGCGGCGATCGCCAACGCGGCGAGTAGTTCGGTCAGCCGTCAACTCGCCCGCCTCAGAATCGCCAGCGGCACCGAGGTCACCGCGGAGCCGCTCGACCAGGCCGCCCCGCCGACCCGGCCCTCGCTGCCGAAACCGGAGCTGAACAGCATCTTCGGCGCGGTCGCCGGTCTACTGGCCGGCCTCGCACTGATCAGCATGCGCAACCGGGTGGACCGCAGACTGCGCGACCTCGACAAGATCGAGGTACAGCTCGGGCTTCCGGTGCTCGGTGTGTTCCCCCGGCTGCCTCGGCGGTTCGCGCTGCGTCGCGCCCGTACGCTGCACTCCCGTCCGGAGGTAGCCGACGCGGTTGCCGCGACGGTCGCGAGTCTGGCTGTGCTGACCTCCTCTCTGCCCCGTCGCCGGCTGCTGATCACCAGCGCGCGCAACGAGGACTGCAAGGCGCTCGTCGCCACATTGCTGGCCCTCGGGCTGGCCGGGCGGCACGACCGGGTGGCGCTCGTCGACGGACAGTCACAACCTCCGTTGATCTCGGGCCACTTCCCCGAAATGGCTGGGCAGGCGCTGCGAAAAACCACGGACGGATCCGTCGCCCCGCTCGCCGGGTCCACCTCGCTCACCGTGCTCGCCCCCGACTTCGCTCGGGAGCAGTCGGCCGGAGCGGGTGAGGGGAAAGACCGTCTCGGCGCACTGCTGAACCGACTGGCAGACCGAGACGACACCGTCATCGTCCACGGGCCTCCGGTGCTTGCCGGGACGGAACTGTCCGAGATCGCCAAACACGTCGAGGGTGTGCTGCTGGTCGTACAGCGGGACGTCACCGACGCGAACGAGGCGAGCCGGGCCGCGCTGCTCGTCCAGCGGATGGGTGTTCCGCTCGTCGGCGTCCTGGTGGTCGACGGGGCCGGTGAGGTGAGCCCGGCGGCCGACATCTGGCCGACCCGGCCGGTCCGGGCCGGAACCGTCGGCGCACGGCACCTGAGGTCGGACCCATCGGTCGACAAGAGAGCCTCACTTCGCCCGTCCTTGTCCGACGGGTCCGCCAACCGGACGCCGTCATGGCCGGGCGGGCAGATGCTCGCCACGTCCTGGGGGCCGGCGCGAAACCCACGCCGACCCGCCGAACCGAACATGCCCGTCGAAACCCATCCGATCGAACGGCCGACGAGGTACCCGGTGGCCTCGGCCACAGACAGCCAACACCCGAATGAGGAGAAGTCATGAGCGAAACCCTGTCCCCGCCCCGCCACCAAGCCTCGGGCCTGGACGACCCCCGCAGGTTGTACTGCGACCTGATGAAAAAGGCGCTCACCCGGTACGCCTTCGGCGAGTCGTGGATCGCGTACAGCCCGCGCCGCAGGTCGCTGCGCACTTCCCTGGTACGCCGGGGGCAGCGCATGCTGCACCGGCGCGGCATGGAACTCGTCGTGCGCTTCCCGTTCAACCCCGACGAGCGGGCGCACGGACGCGACTGGCCGCCGGAGGCGGAGACGATGGTCGGGCTACGCCGGTTGGACAACCTGGAGCAGTGTGTCACCGACGTCCTCGAACGTGGCGTACCCGGTGATCTTATCGAAACCGGGGTCTGGCGTGGCGGCGCCTGCATCTTCATGCGAGGCGTGTTGAAGGCCTACGGTGACCAGCACCGGACGGTCTGGGTCGCGGACTCGTTCCGCGGGCTGCCGAAACCCGATCCGAAGCGAATCGAGGACGTCGAGGACGCGCTGTGGGCCGAGCCTTTCCTGGCGGTGCCGCTCGAACGGGTGCAGGCGAACTTCCGCCGCTACGACCTGCTCGACGAGCAGGTACGGTTCCTCCCCGGCTGGTTCGAGGACACCCTGCCGACCGCACCGGTGGAGCAGGTCGCGGTCATGCGACTCGACGGCGACCTGTACGACTCGACAATGGTGGCGCTGAACTCGCTCTATCCGAAACTGTCGGTCGGCGGGTACGTGATCGTAGACGACTACCACGCGGTGCGCGGCTGCCGCCAGGCGGTGGACGACTTCCGCGCGGCCCACGGCATCACCGACGAACTGCGACAGGTTGACTGGACCTGCCGCTACTGGCAGCGGACGAGCTGACGGCACTATCCGTACGCGGACACGGGGTGGGATCGGTCCCAGGGAAAACCCACCGACCCCGCCCCGACAGCTCCCAGCGCGCAGCTCCCGGCGCATGCGCCGGATTTCCTGCTGCTCACTGTTCCTTCAGGCACCGGGAAAGTCGATCAGCGTAGCCGGTAACCGCGCCCGACTACCGTCACGATCGGGTCGGGGTCACCAAGCTTGCGGCGCAACGTCTTCAATGTCGTACGCACGGCGGTGGTGAAGGGGTCCGCATGTTCGTCCCAGACCCGGTCAAGTAACTGCTCGGCGCTGACGAGTTCGCCGTCGGCGCGCATCAGTTCGGCGAGCACCGCGAACTCCTTCCTGGTCAGCGTGATCATTTTGCCGGATCGGCGTGCCTCGTGACGCCCGACGTCAAGATGCAGCTCGCCGCGATTCAGGATCGTTGGTACTCGTGTACTGGCCCGCCGACCGAGCGCGGTAATCCGTGCGATGAGCTCGCTGAACGCGAAGGGCTTGGCGAGGTAGTCGTCGGCGCCGAGGAGCAGCCCTTCGACCAGGCTCTCCATGGTGCTGGCCGCGGTCAACATCAGCACCCGGGCGGGGCATCCGATCCGGATCAGGGCCCGGGTGACGTCGTCGCCGTGCAGGACCGGCAGGTCGCGGTCGAGCACGACGACGTCCGGGACGAGATCGGTCGCGCGACTGACGGCCGTCGCGCCGTCGTGTACCACGTCCACGACGATGCCGTGCTCGCGCAGGCCGTCGGCGATCAGCCCGGCCAGCACGGTGTCGTCCTCAACTACGAGCACACGGAGCATGGGTCAGCCCGCCGCGAGGTTGATGGTCACCGACAGGCCGCCACCGTCGCGCGGCGTCACGCTCCAGTCGCCGCCGTGCGCGGTGACGACAGCGTCGACGATCGCCAGGCCCAGACCCGCGCCGGGTGAACCGGTGCTGCGACCCGTACCGCGTTGGAACGGCTGACGCAGGGATGGCACGGCGGAAGGGTCGACGGCCGGGCCGGTGTTCTCGACCCGCAGCCACGAGCTGTCCGTATTGTTGCCGGTCGTGACCCAAACCGCCCCGCCGTCGGTGTTGTAGCGGGCGGCGTTTTCCAACAGGTTGCGCAGCAGTATGCCCACCTGCGCGGGATCGGCCACGCAGGGCGCGACCGCGAGATTCGCGTGTACCGGCAGGGCGAGGGTCGGCCAGGCGGCGATCTCGGAGCGGACCAGCGCCGCCAGGTCGACCGGCTCCAGCGCCGCGCTGCGGGCGGTCTGGGCGAGCCGCAGCAGGCTGGTGAGCGTCGCGTCACTCCGAGCCGCCGCGGCGGCGGCCGTTCGCAGCGCCCGCCGGTACTCCTCGCCCGACCGCTCGGGGCGGGAGAGCGCCACCTCGCACGCCGTGCGGATGATGGCCAGCGGGGTACGCAGTTCGTGCGACGCGTTCGCCACGAAGAGTCGCTGCGCCTGGAACGCCCGGCCGAGCCGGTCCAGCATCTGATCGAAGGCGTCAGCGAGGGTGTGGATTTCGTCCCGCGCGCCGCGAAGCCCGATCCGAGCGTCGAGGGTCTCCTGTGACAGCCCTGCGGCGGTGGCGGTGATCCGTCGCAGCGGCCGCAGTGCCCGTCCGGCGATCAGCCAGCAGAGCGCCAAGGAGACGGCGGCGAGTACGACAAACGTGATCCCGGACTCGATCATGATCGTACGCAGCGCATCGGTGCGGGCCTCGCTCGTCACCACCTCGACGACCCCGAGGCCGGGTTGGGCGTTCGGCTGCGGGACGCCGCCCAACCCCAGGTCCGAGAGGTGTTGCCCGGTCATCACCGAGGGCTTCGCGGCATCCTCGCCAAGCCTCTCGACCACCTCGCCGCTCGCCGCGAAGAACTCGCGACGCACCAGGAGGTACATCAACGTGAGCAGCACCGCGCCAGTCACCGCGAACACGGCCGCGTACCACAGCGTGAGGCGCCCCCGGATGGTGAGCCTTGAGATCATTCCACTATTGTGCCCGCGCGATGTGGCGTCGGCGTGTGCTGCCGCCACACGGTGGGGCCACGCCGGGCCGCGAACGATGACGCCATGTCGAAGTTGAAGATCTTTGTGGCGGTATTCGCGATCTCCAGCCTGGTGGTGCTCGGCACCACCGCCTGCCGTGGTTCCGACGGCGGCGGCGGTGACAACGGCGTGTCGTCCGCCGAGCGCGACCACGAGCAACGCCTGAAGTGGGCGCAGTGCATGCGCGAGCACGGCATCGATGTCTCCGATTCCGGCTCCAACGGTGCCGCCGGGCCCGGCAACGGCCAGGCCCAGGCGCAACCGGGGCCGTCGGGCGGGTCCGGTCACCTCGGCGACTCGCAGCCGCAGGCCGACGCCCTCGCCGCGTGCCGCACCTTCCTGCCCAACGGTGGGGAAGCACCAAAGCTCAGCGAGGCAGAGGTGGAACAGCAGCGCAGGTTCACCCAGTGCATGCGCGAACACGGCATCGACCTGCCGGACCCGGGAGCCGACGGCTCGGGCATCAGCTTCGGTTTCGTCCCGGGAGCACCGCCCGCTGGCCCGGAGAACTCCGGTGAGGAAGGGGCGACTGACACGGCGGCCCGCGAGTGCGCCGCCAAGGCTCAGGAAGCGACCAAATGAGCCGGGGCACGGTGATCGGAGGAACCGCGGTGACGCTGGCCGCAGCCGTCGCCGTCCTCGCCACGCTCGGATACGGCGGCCGGGGCATGGGCCGGGACGACACCGCTCCCCCGACCCCGACGCCGCAGACCGCATCGGTGACCCGGATGGACCTCATCGACCAGGTACGCCTCAGCGGCAAGATCGGCTACGGGTCCGGGGAGGAATTCGTCGGCAAGCTTCCCGGCACACTGACGAAGATCGCCGGAGTGGGTACCGTACTGCGCCGCGGCGACGTCGCCTACCGGGTCGACGAGCAGCCGGTCATCGTCCTGATCGGCGAACTGCCGGCGTACCGGGCGCTGACCCTGGATGTCGAGGGTCCGGACGTCGAGCAGTTCGAGGAGAATCTCCGGGCACTCGGCTACCGCGGATTTACCGTCGACGAGAGCTTCGGAAAGTCGACCGCGCAGGCAGTGAAGCAGTGGCAGAGGGATCTCGGTCTCACCGAGACCGGCTCCGTGGAACTGGGCCGGATCGCCTACGTCGCCGACCCGGTCCGGATCGCCGAGCTGAAACAGCGGGTCGGCGAAACGGCGACGCCGGGCACGGCGGTCTTCACCGTGACCGGCACCACTCGTACCGTCACGATGGAGCTCGACACGAAAGCGTCGGCGGTAGCCAAGGTCAACACCAAGGTTCAGGTACGAGCCGAGGACGGGAAGCCAACCGGCGGCGTCATGACCGCGGTGAAGACCGTGCAGGACACGACCGGGCAACCGAAGACCGCCGTCACCGTGACCGTTTCGGACCAGTCGGCGCTCGGCAAAGGTGACACCGTCGAGGTGGTCGTGGTACGCGCCGAGAAAAAGGACGTCCTGACCGTACCCGTGGTGGCCCTGCTCGCGGTCGGCGACGGCTACGGCGTCGAGCTCTTCGGAGAAGGTGGGCGGCAGGTCGTGCCCGTCACAGTCGGAATGTTCGCCCAGGGCCGGGCCGAGGTCAGCTCACCGGAGCTGGCCGAGGGCATGATCGTCGGGGTGGCCTCCTCATGAGCATCCTGTCCCTCGCGGGCGTACGCAAGGAGTACCCGGGCGGCGTCGTGGCCCTGGACGACGTCAGTCTCGCCGTCCAGCCTGGCGAACTCGTCGCCATCGTTGGCCCGTCCGGCTCCGGGAAATCCACGATGCTGCACGTCGCTGGCACGCTCGACCGGCCCACCAGGGGGCAGGTCACTGTCGACGACCGCGACGTGTCCCGGCTTACGGACCGGCGGCTCGCGGCTCTGCGCGCCCACACGATTGGCTTCGTGTTCCAGCAGTTCCACCTCGCTGGCGGGGTGTCCGCGGTCGACAACGTCGCCGATGGCCTGCTCTACCGGGGCGTCCCGCTGCGGGAGCGGAGGAGACGCGCACGCCTGGTCCTGGAGCGCGTCGGGCTCGGCCACCGGTTCGGGCACCGCCCGAACGAGCTCTCGGGAGGGGAGCGGCAACGAGTCGCGATCGCCCGCGCGGCAGTCGGATCACCGCCACTGCTGCTCGCCGACGAGCCCACCGGCAATCTTGACACCGCAGCCGGCGCCGGCGTGCTCGAACTGCTCCGGGAACTGCACGCGACCGGTACCACCGTGGTTGTCATCACCCATGACCGAGACCTCGCCGCGAGCCTTCCCCGGCAGGTTGTGATGCGCGACGGCCAGGTCGTCGCCGACTCGGGAGGCTCCGATGTCTGACGTCCCACGACACCACGCCGCCCCCAGGCCAGCCCGGCTACGTCCGCTCGACGTCGCCCGCGTCGGCGCGATCGGGCTCCACACCCGGCCCGCACGGGCCGCCCTCTCCGCGCTCGGCATCGCGATCGGCATCGCCGCGATGATCGCCGTCGTGGGCATCACCGCCTCCAGCCGACTCGAACTGCAGCAGCGGCTCGACCGCTTCGGTACGAACATCCTCACCGTGACCCCGGGCGTCGACTTCAACGGTGAGGACGCGGTTCTACCCGAGGAGGCGGTCCGGATGGTGGCCCGGATCAGCGACGTGGAGCAGGTCTCCGCGACCGGCGCGGTCGACGCGGCGGTGTACCGCAACGACAACGTGCCCAAAGGCAACACCAATGCCATCGCCGTGCTGGCCGCCCGGACCGACCTGCGCGCCCCGGTCGACGCGAGCCTCGCCGCCGGCACATGGTTCAATTCCGCCACCGAACGCGCCCCGGTGGTCGTCCTCGGCGCCACCTCGGCCCGACATCTGGGTCTCCACGCCCCCGGCCCGGACGTACGGGTGTGGCTCGGCGAGCAATGGTTCACGGTCATCGGGATCCTCGCGCCGATAGCACTGACACCCGAACTGAACACCGCAGTCTTCGTCGGCTGGACGGCAGCCCGTGACCGGCTCGGATTCGACGGCCACACCACGACGGTCTACGCCCGGATCGCGCCACACGCCGTGGACGAGGTGCGGGCGAAGCTGGGCCGCACCGTCAACCCCGAACGCCCCAACGAGGTCCGGGTCGAACGTCCCTCGGACGCCCTGCGCGTCAAGGAGGCCACCGACCGGACCTTCTCGGCCCTGCTTCTCGGCCTCGGCGCCGTCGCCCTTCTCGTCGGCGGCGTCGGTGTCGCTAACACCATGGTGATCTCTGTCCTCGAACGACGCGGCGAGATCGGCTGGCGCCGAGCGCTTGGCGCGACGAAGGGCCAGATCCGCATCCAGTTTCTGACCGAGGCGCTGCTCCTGTCGGCGCTCGGTGGCCTCGGTGGCCTCGTGCTCGGTGTCGCCGTCACCACCGGTTACGCCCTGACCCAGGGCTGGCCCGTCTCGGTACCGGGTACGGCGCAAGCAGGGGCCGTCCTGGTCACGATCCTGATCGGTGCCGTCGCCGGCCTCTACCCGGCGATCCGCGCCGCTCGCCTCTCACCGACGGAGGCACTCACCGTTGCGTAGGCGTCGAGCCGTTGCGTAGGCGTCCAGCCGTTGCTTAAGGCGTCGAGCCGCGGGGCCGTGGCCGGCGGCACCCTCGACCACGGCCCCGCAGACACCTTTCGTGGTCCGCCAGCGGCACGTCCGGAAGACGCGCAGTGCGGGGAGGTAGTCGTCTGGCCCGGTCGCACCCACGCCGCCGACCCACACAGGATGATCATGCGCTCCCAATCCGCTGCCAATCCGCTCCCGACGTAAGGGCGCAACGGGAACGGCTCGTACTACTGGTGGGCTACTGGGTGTGAACCAGCGAACTCTTCCGTGCCAAGTAACGGTCCCCGACGCTCTGACAGGGACAACACCAACGACCGCAGGCCAGGTGGAGACGATCCGAGCAGCTCAACCGGTTGAACGCCGTTCAGCGCGGTGTGGGGACGCACCACCGCTCCCAATCTGCTCCCCTAAATTCATGTCGCGCAATCCATCGGATCACTCTCGACGGATCACCCTCGACGAGCTGCCAGCCGCACGTCCGAGATGACCGGATCGAGGCAGTGGAGTTGATCGGTTTCACGATGACTTACGCGGATGGGGAGTTGTTTTCGTGGTGATTAGTCCTGTCTGCGTAGCCGGCGGCCTGCAGGGTGAACAGTTCGGCGTACCGACCGCCCGCGGTAACGAGTTCGTCGTGGGTCCCGGCCTCGATCAGGTTGCCGTTGTCCAGGACGAAGATCCGGTCAGCGTGGCGGACGTTGGCAAGTCGGTGGGTGATCAGGATCGTGGTCGCGTTGCCCTGGCGGTCGCGGATTGCCTGGAAGAGCGCATCTTCGGCACGGGGGTCCAGGGCAGACGACGGCTCGTCCATGATTAGCAGTTCGGCCTCGCGGAGGAAGCCGCGTGCGGCGGTGATCCGCTGCCACTGTCCGCCGGAGAGATCCTGGCCCTTGGCGAACGTGCGGTCGAGAAGTGTTTCGTACCCATGGGGCAGGTCACGGATCATGTCATGGGCGACCGCGCGTTGCGCGGCGATCTCGATCCGGTCCTGCCGTGGTTCGACATCGGTGTCTCCGATGGCAATGTTGGTCGCCGCAGTGAAGGGCCACTTGTGGTACTCCTGGGTGACCACGGCGATACGTGCACGTAGCTCGTCGGGATTCCACTCGCCGAGCGGTCGACCGTTCCACTCGATGGTGCCAGCACCTGGGCTCCGCAGGGCGGCGATCATCGCGGCGAGGGTGCTCTTGCCAGAGCCGTTCTCGCCGACGAAAGCCACGGTCTGCCCGGCGTGGATGGTAAGTGTCACGTCGTTGACGGCTGCGATGTCACGGTCGGGGTAGCACAGGCTGACCCCCCGTACGGCGACTTCCTTCAACGGCGTAACGGCCGCACCGCCCACAGCCCCAGGCAGGTAGTCGTTCGCACGGCGCATGAACCCGGTGTAGTCGCCGAAATGCTGACCCTCGGTGTAGATCCGGTCCATCTGCAAGGTCACGGTAGTCAAAGAACGCTGCGCGGCCTGGACTGCGAGCACGCACGTCGCCGCCGCCGCGAGCGGAATCTGCCCGTCGAGGAGCAGAACACCGAGCAGCACATACACCACACCAGTGGCGAGCCCGCCGATCACCGACCCGATACTGGTGGTGGTGGTTACCTTCCGGGCCAGCGCGATCTGTATATCAGTTTCCACGTTCATGACCCGGTCGTACTGGTCGAGCAGGAACCCGCGTAGCCCGTACGAACGCAACTCCGGCGCCGAAGCCCGCTCAGCCATCAGACGGTGCAGGAGCCACAGCCGGCGTCGGCGTACCGAACCGGCGGTGTACGTCTGGTACCGCTGATGGCCGGCGCGTAGAGACGCCCACGCGTTGGGCAGAGTCGCGACCAGTAACGCGATAAGCAGCAGCGGGTGAATCACGATAACCGCGACTGTGACGGCAAGAAGGCTGACCAGCCCGGCAAGCAGATTCATGACGCCTTGGACAAGCCCGGTCACCGATTCCGTGCCCCGGCTCGCGCGTTCCATGTCGTCGGCGAACGCATCCTCATCGAAGGCATCCAGGCGAACCAGAGTGCTGACCTCGAACAGACCACGTTCGACCTCACGGCTCACCCGCGGGCTGAGCCCGTTCTGGGCATATCCGGTGGCGATGCCCATCCCGGCACGGAGGGCGGTCGCCGCCGCGAGAAACGCGAGCGCCGGCAGAGCCGCCGTCACCCGGTCAGGCGTGGGACCGCCAGCGAACAGCTCTACCAGGATCCGCTGGGTGGCAAGCAGCCCGAACGCCGCCGTCACACCGGCGCCGATCGTGGCAGCGGCAACGACGCTGGTACGGATCCGGTCCGCGCGCCAGCTGATGCGCAATGCCTGTCCGACCAGACGAGGCAGCTCGGCGAAGACGGCGAGCAGGCCGGCGTTGGCACGGGCCCGCATGCCGCTTTCCCACCACATGCTGCGTAGCTCCGGCAGCACCGACTCCGTCGCCCTCTCGCTGGTCGTCGGGCCCTTGCCTACGGTTGCCCGACCCTCATCGTCGGTGGATCGTCGCTGGCGGATCGCTGTCCTCACACGGCCTCCTCGGGTCAGCGGGTGATGCCGGGCGGCGTCGATGCTGACACCGTCGGGCACGGAGGTACGCCCGGCGCGTCTGGCGTCGGGAGCAGGAGTTCCTGGGGTGCGGATGTCGAATGTCAGTGACCGACGACCACGTCGAGGAGCCTACGGTCCGCAACAAGATCGAGTCATTCAGTAGTCGGCGTGTCGAACAGATGTTTCATCGGAGTCGTCCGTGATGCATCGCTCCACGCAGTCCGGGTGACGACCACGACACCAGCACAGCGATTACCGTCGCCCATCGGTCGATCACCCAGCCGCGAGCGCCAGGTCGAAGCCGATCCCGGCGGGTCGACCCGCTACTCGCCGGCCAGCCGGCTAATCCCCGAGGCCGCGATGTACGGAGCGTTCCGCTGGGTTCCGGTCACGCGGGTGCTCCGCTCGGACCGGGGCGGCGGACCGCCGGCTCGCGCTCTGGCAGCGGCACCTTGAGGGCGGCACCGGGCTGCGGGGTGACCAGTTGGGCGGCCACACTCGCGCAGATGTCGGCCCCGTAGTCGAGTCCGAGGTGCTGGGGATAGCGCAGCAGCACAGCAAGCACCCAGTCGTCCGCCACCGCCAGGCAGTTGAGGTGCCACGACTGGTCTGCGGAGATCTTCGTCCAGCCGTTCTTGATTCCGATGCGGCCCTGGTCGGTGATCTCCCGTGGTAGGCCGTCGATGATCCCCCACCGCCCTCCGCCCCTTTTCGCCTGCTGATCCTTGGCAGCGGTGCTGCCCTGCACCTTCGTCATCGTGTCGAGGATCCATTCGGTCCATCTCGGCCCGGCGGCGGTGCCGTTCTTGACGCACTCCCCCATGCGTACCGCGTCCTGGGCGGAGATCTTGGTGTAGCTCCACCAGACGGTTTTGCGGCCCGGCGGGACCACCGCTCTTGTGTCGGTCAGGCCACACAACTTCACGAGGCGATCGATCACCGGTTTGCCGTGGCCGGCCTCGAACAGGATCTGTGCGGCGTCGTCGTCACTGTTGATGATGGCGACAGTCGCGATGCGCAACTGCTCGGCCGAGGGCTCCTTGTTGCCGAGTTCCCGTAGGTAGTCCGAGACGATCCAGATTTTGATCATCGACTCGGTGCTGTTGGTGGCGTTCAGGTTCGGTGCGCCCGAGATCTTGCCGCTCTTGCGGTCGAGTAGCGCCCAAGAGAAGAAGCCCTTGTCGATCTGCACCTTAACCGGTCCGGGTGACAGGGTCGGTGGCAGTGGCGGGGCTGGCTCGGACGCCTTCCGGGCATAGGAGGGGGCATCCGGGGCCGACCCCATCGAACCGGTCACCTCAGTCCTGGCCCGGGAGTCGGTGCCGAGTTGGGCGAGCACGGCCGGCGCCAGCAGGACGCCGCCAGTGACCAGGCTCGCCAGGGCGAGCGTCATGATCATGCGAGGGCGCATCGGGGAGTTCCTTTTCGGGGCTTCGGGACTGCGTGGATTTCCGTGTTTGACTTGGGCGTGGTCCGTTGGACAGGACGTTGATCTTGTCCGGGAAGGACTACGTCAGGCAGCAAGAAAGCGCTGTTCAGCTTCCGCAAGCAACTGCGGTGGAGGTAGAGTTCGCCCAGCAGTTGGAGGGAGCGGGCCAAGGACGATGGGGTATCCCTCGTCGGCTCGGGTGGGCTCCCGGTCGGGAGCACTCGCACCGTGCTCGAGTCAGCGCTCGACGCCGAGCTGGATGTCCACCTCGATGGGGCCGGCGTTGACGAGACGACCGGCCGGCGGACCAATGTACGTAACAGTCATGGTGCGAAGACGGCGCAGACCGAGGTCGGGCCGGTGTGGGTCCGAGTCCCCCGGGATCGGGCCGGTTTGTTCACGCCGTGGAGGCACGGTTCGGGGCGTTCGTCGCCGAGCTCGGCGACCAGTATCCGGCCGTGATCCCGGCTCTGGCGGACTTCCTGGCCGCAGTTCGTGCCGTTCCTGGACTACGTGCCGGGTTACGGGAAAGCGGCTGCCGGCTATTGCGTCGTGGCTGGCGTGGAGGGGGAGGTTGAGGAGTCCGGCGTGACGTGGGAGTTTGTGGCCGACGGGGATATTGAGGTTAGTGGTGTCATGTAGGGGTTTGCGGCCGACGGGGATATTGAGGTTAGTGGTGTCACGTGGGGGTTTGCGGCCGGCGGGGATGTTGAGGTTTCAGGTGTGAGGTGGGAGTTTGTGGACGGGGATGTCGAGGTCTGTGGCGTGGCGCCCGAGGTTGTGGTAGGTGCCGGGGTGGGGGAGATGGTGACCTCGATTCGTCCGCTCGGCGTGCTTGGTAGCGGAGCGTTGTCTTGAGGCATCGCCATGGCGAAAGGCGTGCCGAGCGACACGGCGGCCAGGACGCCGACCGCGCTGAGTGTCATGGTGCTCCGCCGCCGATTCCGGAATCGGCGCTCCGCCGGGGCCATCTGGTCCTGCACTGCTGGTGCCTCCTCGGCTAGGTCGGAAAGGGTGGCGCGGATAAGGTGCTCGAAGGCCGTGGTCACCGCCGTACCTCCAGAAGTTCGTCGTCCGGTATAAGCCGGCGCAACCGAGTCACCGCACGGTGAGTTCGGCTGCGAACAGTGCCGACGCTGCAGCCCAGCACATCGGCTACTTGGTTCTCAGTGAGGTCCTCGTAGTAGCGCAGGACCAGTACCGTGCGTTGGTCCGGCGGAAGCAGCCGTAGCGCCGCCCGCATGGCTAGGCGTACGTCGGTCCCGCCGCTGGGATCCGGCTGCACCGCCTCGGCAGTTTCGGTGACCACCGTCTCCCGGCGGCGCCGCAGTCGCCGCCACCAGCTCACCTGCTCCCGGTACATAACCGCGCGCAGGTAGCCCTCCGGGTCAGCGTTGCGCAGTGTCCGCCACTTCGGGATGGTCTTGGCCAGTGCCGACTGTAGGAGGTCCTCGGCGGCATGCCGATCGCCGGTGAGCAGGTACGCCACCCGCATCAGCGCGGGTGTGCGGCTGGTTACGAACTCGGCCAGCCGGGCCTGGTCGTTCTCGTCCACTCACCCTCCCGTTCATCGTTGTCATAGATACAGACGCCGCAGCTGGGTCCAGCTATCCCGACTCGGCGACGGATTCAGCCCTGGCAAGTCTTGGTGGCTGTTGCTAGGGCCCGACCACCAACCCAAGGAGGGTGCGAGAGCACGGCGAGGGTGGCCCGGCCGGGCTGTCCGTCGACCTAGTCGGGGCAGGCGCGGACATTGATCGTTTCCGTCACCGCGCGAGCCGGCACCGCCACTTCGTGGCGGCCGGCGGGCCACTCTACCAGGGGAAACGGAAGTCATGCTGATCTTCAAGGGCGGAAGGCCCTGTGGGGATGGCCCCTGACCGATGACGAAACAGGCCTTGGGTGATGGTCTTCTTGTCTGGGAAGTCACATCAATAACCGAGGGCCGTTCTAGCGGCCAGAATGCAGGGCCGGCAGCAGCATGTTCCCGCGCGGCGATTCCGTGGAATCCGGTGCTCCCGGCCCGCGCTCCCATCGTGCGTCAACGGACGTGGGTCTGTTGCTCGGTTGACCCGGTTGGCAATCCGGATGACGTCGAGAGGGTCGGGGTATCTACGCTCTTTGGTCGTGGAGTCTGCGACGAATGGCCCTCCGCTGGAAATCCTGCACGCGTTCGGTGTTTCAGGCGTGCAGGAGGTGTTACCGGGCGGCAAGGGTGGAACCTGGCGTGTTGGTGATGTGGTGCTCAAGCCGTCCGAGCGCGCCGAGGAGTCGCGGTGGCGGGCGGAGGCACTCGCCATGGTGCAGATGTCGGCCGAGTTCCGAGTGCCACGTCCGGTGCCAGCGGCGGACGGGAGCTGGTTGGTTGATGGCTGGGAGGCATGGCGAGTCGCCGCTGGTGAACCCGACACGGCGTGGATCGATGAGACGGTCCGGGCGGGATGCGCGTTTCACGTCGCTGTTGCTGATCTGCCGCGTGCGGACTTCCTCGATGCTCCTGAGGACCCATGGTCGTATGGAGATCGCGTGGCGTGGGAGGAAGCCCCGATCTCCGGCAGTTAGGTCGACCTGGAGCTGCCGGAGCCACTGGCTTCGGCGGCCCGGCCCCCATATCTGGGGGACGGGCTGTGGCCTGCGCCTTTACCTAGCCCGCTATCGCGATCGGTCAGGATCCGAGCGGGCAGCAGGCTCCGTACCGCCACTGCGGGCGGGGCGACCAACCGGTCGCCCCGCCCAGTGAGCTGTCAGCTCAGACCATAGGCCCGGATGACGGTCTGGGTGATCGCGTTACCGTCAGCGTCGGTCGCCCGGACCCGCAGCGAAACGCTCTTGCCGTGTCCGGCCGGGATGCTGGCCCGGAAGTCCGGACCCTTGCCGGAGACGGTGACCTTCTTCCAGGTGGCTCCCTCGTTGAAGGAGACCTCGGCGGTTAGCGCGGCACCGTCGACGGCGCCGAGCCCGTTCTGGTTACGCACGCTCAGGCGCAGCGTGTGTTCCCGTTCGCGGGCCACACCGTCCAGGTTGACCGGTGCCGTGTAGTCGACCTGGAGCAGCGGCAGCGGCCGGGCCTTGTCGCCCGGTCGTTGTCCGGAGCGGAAGTCCCACACCGTCTCAGTGCGGGTACCCCAGGTCCATTCCGCGCTCGAACGGCTGGTGTTCAGGGCCAGGCGGTACCACGCCTGGGCGCTAGTGGTGGTGACGTCCCGGCGCGCGTTGGGGAGTTCGGCCAAGAGTTGGCCATCGCGCCACAGGGTGGCGTTGACCCTGTTCGCCTCACCGATGGTGTAGTGGCCATCGGCGTCGACGAACTCGGGTACCCGCAGCGCGAGGGTATTGCCGGTGCGGGTGGAGACCAGCTCCGGCACACCCTTGGGTGATGCTGGCCGGACCACCGGGGTGTACCAGCTCTCCTCACGCTTACCGGGACGGTAGCTGGTGGGCGGCTTGGTCATTCCGGACCTCAACGTGTCATCGGGCCCCAACGCCCAGTCCTGCGCCACCCGGTGCTGCCAGAGAGAGTCTCCGGCGGTTACCCACTCCTCGCGCACCTGCGAGGTCGCGGCGTAGCGGGACTGATCGTTCCAGGCAAAATCCTGCCAGGGGCGCCAGCCGAACCGCTGCTCCTTCGCCCAGAGACTACCGCCGTTGTCCGGGTACTTGGTGGTGATCCGCACGGAGTTCTCCGGGGTCACCCGGTAGACGATCTGCTCCGGGATTTGGTCAGTCTCCACGTGCTGCACGTCGTAGAGGTATGGGCTTGCGGTGGTAATGGTCAGGTCCAGGGTGGCCGGTCTCTTGGCTACCCGGTCGATCAGCTTCGCCCCGGTCTCCGCCGACACCACCAGCATGGGGAGCGCCTCCCGGAACGGATGAACCGGGTTCCACTCAGCCCATGTCGAGAACTCGCTGGGACGCACCATCAGCGCCACCGCCGCGCCAGCAGCCGCAGCAGCCGCAGCGAGCGCCCCCTCGTTCGTCAGATTGGACCGGAACAGGACGGCCGCGCCCTTCACCTTCGCCGCCTTCAGTTCGGCGGGGGTGCCCTGGCCGGCGTCGACCAGCGGGAAGCTGCGCTTACCGTCGGAGGCCGGTGAGCGAACAGAGAGGCTCATGTCGAGCGGGCCGGGTACCCCGCCGACTTTGGCCTGGACCCTCGGCGCGGCCAGTTGCCAGCGGGATGAGAATTCGAACTCGCCGCTGGAGAGCTTCTTGGTCGGCGTGACGCTGACCTGTCGGACCCCGCTGAAGTGCATGGCGCCGATGTTGATCTCGCGACCGGTGCCGGTCACCCGATGCGCGTAGTAGCTCAGCACAGACTGCTGCTCGGCCGGCTTTGGCGTTTCGATCCGGATCGGGGTGGCCTTACGGAAGTCGAGAATCACCTCAATGTCCCGATCCACCTTCAGCTCAGGATCGATGATCACGCCGGCCTGGATGTACTGCCGGTTGGTGGTGTCCTCCATCATGGCGTACAGGAGATAGGTGCCCTCCGCCACAGAGGTGGTCCAGGTGGGAGACCCGTACAGCGAGCCGGACCGGTCCGAACGCGAGTTGTCGCCCTGCAGAAGGATGACCGGCAATCGTTGCAGCGGCGCGCCGGCTCGATCCACCGCGCGGAAGGTCACGGTGTGCGGCGGTCCCTCGACGGAGACCGCGACGGCGGTGGTGACCACGACGCCATCCGGTCCGGTCGCGGTGAGCCAGCCGCCATACTGCCCGTAGGGCAGCTTCGCCACATCGACCGTGACCGGCGCCTCGACCGATCCGCCAGCCGGCACCGTCACCGCGCGACCGCCAACCGTGATCGCGTCACCCGCGGGGGCACCAGTGCCGAGGTCCGACATCTCAAGCGCCAGGTTCAGCGTCACCGGAGCGGGACCGTCGTTGGTGTAGGTCACCGTCCGACTCACCGGTGCCGAGTCCGGGCCCGCACCCGTGATCAGGGCGAAGTCGGCCACCCCGGTGGCGAAGACGTGCTGGGAGACAGCCCGAGCCACATCGACCCGCCCGGCCCCCCCGCCGAACACCGAGACGTCCTTGTTCGTTCGGGCAGTACTGACCAACGCGTTCTTCAACCGCGCCGGCGACCAGTCCGGGTGCTGCTGCGCCAGCAGCGCGGCCGCACCGGCCACGTGAGGGGTCGCCATCGAGGTACCCGACGCCGCCGTGTACAGCTCATCCGCCGGCGTACCCATCGTGGTGCCAGCGGCCCGGGCCGCGACGATGTCCACACCCGGAGCGGTAATCTCGGGCTTCAACCCCTCATCACCCAACCGAGGACCCCGGCTCGAGAAGTCGGCCAGCGACTCGTCCCGGTCCACCGCGCCTACCGTCAGCGCCGACGCGGCGGCACCCGGCGACCCGACGGTGTACTCCGCACCCTCATTACCTGCGGCGATCACGAAGAGGGTGCCCTCCTCGGCGGTGATCCGATTGACCGCCTCACTCATCGGATCGGTGCCGTCAGTCGCCCCACCACCGAGACTCATGTTGATCACACCGGCGCCCTGAGCCGCAGCCCATTCCATCCCGGAGATGATCCACGACTCGGATCCACTTCCGTCATCTCCGAGGACCTTGCCGACCAGCAGACTCGCCCCCGGCGCCACCCCCTTGCGGGTGCCACCGGAACCAGCACCGGTCCCCGCCACCGTCGCCGCCACGTGCGTGCCGTGCCCGAAGTGGTCAACCGTATCCTCGCTGGTGGTGAAGTTCTTTGCCAGTACCACCTTGCCCGCGATATCCGGATGGGTCTGATCGATGCCGGTGTCGAGCACCGCCACCTTGACCCCGGTGCCGTCGTAACCCGCCTGCCACGCCGCTGGCGCACCGATCTGTGCGGTACTCCGGTCAAGCACCGGACGGACCTTGCCGTCCAGCCAGATCTTGTCGATCCCACCGCCCAACGCCGCCGCGCTACCCGAACGGGCACCCGCAGCCGGTTCCGTCGCGGCGGCCCGCCAGAAGTCGGCCAACGACGCCTTACCCGCAGCCAACGCGGCACCACCGATACTCGGCAACGCCCGGCTGCTCGTCACACCCGCCATCGCGGCCCGGGCCCCGGCGGCCGGATCCCGGTAACGCACAATCAACGGCAGACTCACCGCCGACGAGTCACCATAGCCGTCTGCGATCAGCTCCTGCACATCGAAGAGATCCGCGTCCACCTTGCCGGTCGAGACGTAGGGAATCACGTCGCTCGGCAGCACCCGCAAGCCGCCATCGGCCTCGAGCGTGTGGAACGTGATCTGCTCCCGACCCGGAGCCGGCTGCACCGAAGCGGCGAACCGGCCGCCCCCGACCGAGCTGACCTCAACCACATCACCCGTGATCAGGGTGACCTTCGCAGCCGCGCCAGCCGACAAGGCCGGACCACTCCCAGGCGGAACTACCGGCGGAGCGGTTGACGGCGCGGCTGAAGCCAGCGGCGGACTGGCAGCGGTGATCGCGAGGACGGCCGCCAGTCCAGCAGCCGTACGACGCAGAACGGTGGACATGAAACAGACTCCTTGTGTTCAGCAGTGCGCCATCGGAAATGACGACAGCTGGGAGTCTGCGACGCGAACATTTCGTCGGCGCCGCCTCAGCCCTGTCGCAGAGGCGACATGACGCCAGATGGACATCACACCTGGACGCAGGTATTCCGGCGCCAAGTCAGAAGAACCGGCGCCCATGCCCCCACTGCCGCCCGGTAGTAAGATTCCATGCCACGACGCCGACGGCCAGCAGCGTCGATTGTCCGACAGGCGACTGCGAACTGCATCGCAAACACTGCCGATGGAACGCCGGTCTCGTCGTCAACGAACCAACCTGGTCGTCGACCCCGACACCCCGTCGCCACAACTCCAAGCTCTCCTCCAAGCCTGACCCAGGCGAACGCCTTGACCACCAGGCGACCCAGACCGCAACGCAAATCAGCCTGATTTGATCCTGGCGCCACGTGGTGGGTGCCTCGCGCCGGGATCGGTTCGGGAACCCAAGGAAGTCCAGCGCAGGCAATCAAGAGCCATCGGCTGTCTACAAAAGACCACCACGGAGACTGCACCGCCACATTCCACAGGCCATCAGCGTCTTTCGTCGCATCCGGATCGGCATATCGCTGGTGCCGAGGGAATCGGGTGCCGGCTCCGTTGCGTTGCTGGTAGCGGAGGTCGGGGCAAGCTGGGTGTGTGAAGCGATCGGGCTACCGAGCGTAGTGGTCACCGCCCAAGTCGGCGTTCGCCGGGTTCCGGTTCCCCGCCGAGACGGTTCCCAGCGGCAAGTATTGGCACGGTACAGGCGGCGACGGCAGTGGCCTCGTCGGACGCCGGGAGGTTCGACCCGCCTGCGGATCACCAGATATCCGACGGCACGCACCCAACGGCACCGCTGTCGCCACCGTCGACGATCGATGCGTACCCGGACCGCAACGGCTTCGTCATGGTCACCGTCCGCGTCACCCCGGAGTTGGTCACCCTCGACTACCCGCCCAGAGAACCGCCTGCTGGTCGCAGCACCTGCCCGGCAAGTACGAAGATCATCCAGAATTCCCCCGCTTGCCTCGGACCTGCGCCATTCGGCACTGGCCGAATGGCGCTCCGCTCTGATGACCGCAGCCACCAGCATGGACAGGAGCCGGCCACGCGAAGCCGACGCGGTGTCGTGTACCGGCGCATTGTCAACGGGGATCTCATCGACAGAGATTGTCGGAACAGATCTTCCCAAGTAGGAAGCAGGGAGTGTCGATGACCGCACGCAGGAACGCCGGCCGACTATTGACCGCGCTGGCCGCCGCAGCCACCCTCACCGCCGGCACGCTGGCCCAAGCCGAAGCTCCAGCTCAGGCCGCCCCGCAGACATACGTACGCGTGGCCACCGTATCGGCAGTCGACTCGACTACACAACCATTCCGCATCACCTACGGCGCATCAATCACCGAGGGTGACATCATCTTCTACAACCGCAGCCTGCAAATCGGTGGATACGTGAAGGCGGTCAGCGATTCGCGGACGGTGTTGTTCGTAGGCTACAACGAGAATGGCAGCTGCTACTTCGAAGAGCCCCGCACGGCGTCTGCGGGCACCACGAAAACCTTCGGATTCGAGAAGACGTGCGACGTGGCCGGCGGCTTTCTCGCGGTCGACGTCTATTTCCCGGTCTAGTCTAGCCGCGACCACCGATAAGGTGGCCTCTGACCGTGGGTGAGACATAGGTTTGGCTTTGCGGGCACGTGCGCAGGTAGCCATCCCGCGCACGCTCGACTTCAAAGTCCAACACTATGTCTGCTAGAGAGGCGAAATCGACACACTCCCCCGAGGACCGTCGAGCAGGGCGACTCCGGTCGGGGTGAGGCTGTGAAGCACGGCGTTGCCGGCTCGGCGGGTGACGATGAGCCCGGCTTCGCGGAGAGTCGTAGCGTGTTCGCTGGCCGACGACGGGCAGATGCGTAGGCGTTTCGCCACCTCGGTGGTGCTGACCGGGCCCTGGCCCACCGTGTCCAACACCGCGGCTCTGGTCGATCCGATCAGGGCCGCGATGGCACGGTCTCCGTAGGTGGTCGAAGTGGAGTGCGGGTTCAGCCAGTCCAGGTCGCGCTCCACCGGATAGACGAGGACCGGTGGTAGATGCGGGTTGATGAGGGTGACCGGCTTACCCCAGCAGAAAAAGGCCGGCAACAGGATCAGCCCTCGGCCGTCGAGGTACAGGTCATGATCTTCCGGGTACGGGCTGAGCAGGACCGGCGGCTGCCAGTCCAGTGGTGGTGGCAGGCCGGCGAGGACGCGTTCCGGTCCGCCCAGCCGGGCGTCCCGGAGGCGGATCGCCCGGTCGGCGTCGAGATGTGTGGTGATCTGATCGTGGTACGGACGGACTGCGGTGTCATGCCAGGTGCGCAGCGCCTGGACGACGTGGTTCAGCGCCTGAGGTTCCCCGTCGGCCAATGGGCTGCTCCATGAGGGGAGCCGCTGGCGTACGGCCAGGTGGTCGAGGTCGCGACGGATCAGCCGCAGCGGGGTGGCGCGGACGCTTTCCAGACCAGCGTCCAAGCCGAGCGTTCCGGTGGCCGGGGTGAGCAGGTCGGCAAAGTCGCCACGCGGTGGCGACAGGGACAGCAGGATCGCCCGCACCGAACGGGGAGCCCGGGGCCGCACCTCGCGGCGCCAGTGGCGGAACACGAGCCGGCCGTCGTGGTTGTGGAGCAACTGCAGGCTCAACACCGTCTCCCACAACGCGTCCACGTTGGCGGCGACGTGGGTCCGGGCCAGGTCCTCTGGCAGGAAGTGGATCCTCAACACAGGACCCACCGGCAGTCACAGAACGCGTTCTTCCTGGGCTGGAGGGGGCGACGCCACTGGTCGGGATGGATCTTCGGCTGGCGGGCGAAATCCGTCTCCCGCCTCTCTGGATTCACGAAACCCATTGTTACCGGTCGGCAGCTTTCCGTACAGCGACTTCGTTCCATATCCGACAGATCACGATCCGGAGCCGGCCGCCGCCGGGTCGGCGACCCGCGCGGCGTCGCGGTGACCGGCCCGTCGGCTCTGGTGACGGGCCCAGTCGGTGGCCGTACGTGACTGGTGCCCCGACTACCGCAGCCGCTCGGCTTCCGCTTCTCGTACGGTCAGCGCTCGGCGGCGGACCCGATCCCATCCGCAAATACCGCGTCCGCCTCCTACTCCCGTCCGGCGATGTCAGGGCCTCAGGGCAGCGGGCCGGTTGATGGCAGCGGTGAATCAGCGCATGGGGGGTCGCCGGCTTGCCCGGTCACCCAGCGCTCAGGCGGCTTCCCTGCCCCGCGAACTCTGGCCTCCTGGCCGCAAGAGCCGGCCGATGCGGCGACGATGGACGCATGCTGTTTCCGCCCGCCGCGCTGCTGCTGGACTTCGGTGGTGTCCTTGTCGAGTTGCCACGCCCGCAGCCAGCCGCCCCGCCCGCCCTGGTCCAGCGAATACACGCACTCACCGGGCAAACCGTCCCGATCGACACGATCGTCCGGGGCATCGCTGACGGCTCCCGCCGGTATTCCCGCTGGCGCGACGACACCAGCCGGGACCAGGGTCCCTTGGAGGTGACCCACGAGCGGGTATGGGAAGACGTCGTCACCCCGGGCTGGCCGGACGCGGCGCGAGAGGCGGTACGGCGTGAGGCGGTCTCGTTGAGCTACGCGTGGGCGTGGGGCGACGAGTGGACCGTCCCGCGACGGAATCCCGGAAGCGCTGCGTACGGCGGCGGCCGGGGGGGATCCCGATGGTGGTGGTGAGCAACGCGATCAGCGGCGCCGCCCATCGGACTTCCTCGCCTCCGCCGGCCTCGGCCCGCTGTTCGCCGCCGAGCCGTACAGCGACGAGGCGGGGATACGCAAGCCGAACCCCGAGTTGGCCTGGCGCGCGGCGGACGCCGTCGGAGTGTCGATCGGGAAGTGCTGGTTCGTCGCGCCGCTACCGGTGGCGAGGTTCGCTGAGCGCCGACATCATTTGGCGGTCAGTTCGGTGATGTCACGGATGATTTCGGACGCGGTCACGGGGTCGAGCCGGTCGAGCGGCACCGTCGGGCGGTCAAACCACCAGTACACTCCGGCGCCCTCATAGAGGCCGAGAGTATCGAGTTTCTGCTCCGGCCACTCGGTGGGCGCACCGATGGCGATCCCCGGGTCCACCCCGACGACAAAGGTCCACTCGTCGCGTACCGTCCGCTCGATCCACCCCTGGATGCCCCCGTCCTGCGGGCCGCCGCGCCGCCAGCCGCGCTGTTCCAGGCCCAGGATCCGGCCGGTCGGCACCGTCTGGCCGTCCAACGCCGCGACGACCTCTGGAGTTGGCACGAAGACCTTCCGGTCGAGCTGTGGGAACGGCTGCCGGGTCTGGTGGTTGGCGAAGAGCGTCGCCCATCCGGCACACGCCGTGCCCAGCTCGATCGGATGCACCAGACCGATCACCGCCTCGTCGGCGATGGCGACCTTGTTGTCGGTCGCGTCGACGAAGGTACGGTCCTCCGCGATCCGGAACCCGTACCGGAGAGGGCCATCGGGCAGCTCGTACACGCCCCAGACCAGCCGTCGGACGAGGTGCCACAGCAGCGGGTGCGCGACGAGGAGCTCCCGGAACTCGGTGACGGTCCAACGCCGCGCGGTGACCATGGCCTGCTCCAGCCGTACGAGCTGGTCGGCGGCGATGCTCCGGACGTTCTTCCGGACCGCGGCGAACCGGGTGTACGCCTCGTTGGCCAGCGTGGCGTCGTCCCCGGTGCCCGGCTTGGGCAACGCGCCCGACCGCCCGCCCGCCGCATCCGTCACACACGGTTTCAGCTGCTCGTCGAAGGTAACCACAAACTGCCGCGGCCCGTAGTCCAGCCGCAGTGTACCGTCCGTGGCCAGGCCCAGGTCGGGGACGAGTCGGTCGGCGAGCTGTTCACCGGTCAGCCCGATCGCCTCGGCAACCTTGGCGACCTTCTCGACGGCCTGCTCCTTGAGGCCCTTGAACTTCACCCGTTGCGCGATGCTGTTGAGGTGCATCAGCGCCACGTCGCTGCCGAGCGCGGCGAGCACGTCGAGCCCGGTGACCGCGCGGGCGTGGCCGCCTTCGCCCGGCCAGGCGCGGATGATCGGAGCCAGCCGACGGATCGTCTCGTCGTCGCCGGTCAACCCCAAGGACTCCAGGGCCCAACTGTCCCTGGGTGGCATCAAGGCCGCCTGCCACCGTTCGAAGACGGCCCAGCCGAATTCGGCGAGACCGCGCGGCTCCACCACCTCCTTGACGATCGCGACGCCAGGGTAGGGCTCGCCCAGCTTGGACATGGCCAGCATGGTGAGCAGGTGTCGCACCGACTCGTGCGGCAGCGCCCCGGAGCCGTCGCGCAGCGGGATCCGGGGCAGCGACGCGGGGTCGGCCCAATCCCCGATCACCGGCATCTTCGTCGGCAGCAGGTCCAGCGGATCCTGATCGAGTACTGCCCCGACGGCCACGGCGGCGGCCTCGCCGTACTCGGCGGCGGCTACCAGCACCACGGCCCGGTGCCCAGCCCCGGCCAGGAGGCGAAGCGTCGCCTCGGCGCGGCGCCGGGACGAGCCCGCCTTGCCGAGCGACGCCGGCACCAAGGCCCGCGCCGCAGCGAGTGGGTGGCGCTCCAGCCAGGTGCGGGCCACCTGGTGTAGAGGGCCGCTCCGGGTGCACCAGTCGGCCATGAGCGTGGCGAGTTCGGGACTCGCCAACGGCAGCAAGGCCGGCGCCATTGTGGTCGCCACCCGCGCGATGCGTAGCGCCGCCGGCAGTGCGGCAGTTCCGTGCCGGGCGACGATGACGCGTAGCTGCGTGAGATTCCAGACGTCCTGGTGCTGTATGTGAGCGAGCAGTGGCCGGACCAGCTCTTCCGGAGCCTTGGCGAGGAGCAGGGTCTGGTCGCCGTACGTGATGGGGCCACCCGTGCGGTACAGCTGCATCAGTTGGTCGAGGTCGGTCCGGGAAATCTCGTGCCGGAACCGCCTGTCGTACGCGGCCAGCCACTCGTCACGCTCGCCGGGCAACCAGCTCACCGCTGGCGGGAACTCGGCGGCCAGACCTGGGATCGTCAACGACTTGGCGACGCTGCTCTTGCCGCTCCACGGCGGGCTGACCAGCACTGCGGGCAGCTTCGCGGTCGGCGCGTCGGTCATCGCAGCCGCCTCGGCGTCGATTGCGCGGATCCGGTCGGCGGCGAGGGCCGGCAGCGTCGGCAGCAGTTCATCGACGAGTTCTCGGTGCCGGGCCAGATGGAGGCGGAGCATACCGTCGACCGTGCGGGAGCCGGACTGCGCCATGAGTCGGACGGCCCGGCGCGGGTAGGCGGCAGCGGCCTCGTGTAGCGCTGCCGGTAGCACGTGACTACGGTCGATCCGGTCGAGCAGCGCCTGGAACGCCTCGTCGGCGGGAAGCAGTGCGACCAGCGACGACAGCGCCTGCTTGTCGCGTGCGTCCGGGGCGGCGTCGAAGCAGCGCAGCAGCACCGGCAGTGCCGCCGCGCCCACGCCCTCCAGCAAGGAGGGCAACACCGACTCCGTCCAGCCGTTCGGGTGCACGGGGAGATGCCGGCTCACCCGCTCGAGCTGCTCGGCGGTATGCAGGGCGGGCAGTAGCAACGGGGCGGCGTCGAGGCCGGCTGGCAGGGTGCCGGCAAGTAGCGTGTCCTCCTCCACCCAGTCCGTCCGGGTCGGCAGCAGGAACGACGTCACCAGCCGTTGCAGCGGGGTGCCGGCCTGACGGACCGGTTGTAGGACACGCTCGACCGCCGCGTAGTCGGCCTCGCTCGCGGTCGCCAGGAGGTCGCGTATCCGGCCGCAGTAGTGCAGATTGCTGTCCGGCCACCCCCGGTAGACGTGTTGCGGCTGGAAGTCGGGCAGGGTCGCTCGGCGCACGTTGTCGTCGACGTAGATGCCGGCGAGCGCGACGGCCGCCTCCGCGGCGAAGAGCAGCCCGCGTGTCTCGGCCCAGTAGTTGGCGAGCTGAGCCAGCCCACCGTAGAAGGAGAGGCCGCGCACTCGGGCCGCGGCCCCCATCAGCGCCGCCGCGCCCAGGGGCGAGCCGACGGCCGGATCGGCGCCGAGGGGGCGGTGGCGATCGCCGTCGAGCAGGAGCAGGGCCGCGGCGCGCAGCTCGGGGTCAGATCCCGGGTCCTGTAACAGTCGGTGGATCTCCGGACGTGCCGAGTCGAGGTACTCCGTTCCGGTCGCGTCCGCCCCGGCCGGCATCGGCGTGCCGGTGAACCAGCCACCGCGCCGCAAACGCAGGTTCCGCCGCCAGGTGGACGGGGGGACCAGGATGTCTTCATCCGGTACGGCAGCGGCCACTGCGTCGGTGGCAGGCGCGGCCGGCGACCCGCCGACCACCACCCGAACCACCGCACCCTCGGGAAGCGAGCTATCCGAGGGCGCGGCCGAGCCCGTCGACGCCAAGCCCACCGGCGGGGCCGCGTTCGGCGGCGCGGCGGCTGTCACCTCCACGTACCCCTTGCGCAGCTTCTCGGCGACGCACTTGTCCACGTGGGCGGCCGCAGCCTCCTCGTCGGGAAACTCCTTGGCCTGACTCGTGCCGTTGGCGCCGACCCGGCCGAACTGCACGATTACTGTCGAGCCATCGCGGTTGACCCGCCAATACTTTGCCGAGTCACCGCTGACGAACTGAAAGTTCCGCACTGCACTTCCCCCGACCGTGTCCAGGACCACGGCACTCTAACTGGTTGTACGCCGCCGCCCCGGCGACCGCGCGTCCACGTCGGCTGATCCGGCTCATCGGCTTCTACGGGACCCGTGTTGCTGACCAACCGGTGCCCGACGGCGCCCCGGCGAAACCGCCGAGGAACCGGTGCCACACCGCCGCCGCCGTGGGGCTCAGGTCCACGTCGAGCAGCTCCCCGACCGGCACGAACCGCGCCGCGCGGCCTTCGCCGAGCAAGATCGTCGTCTCCGTGGCCGCGCCCGCGAAGACATGCGGTTCGACGGCCGAGGCCGAGCCGGCCAGGTCGTACCGCACGTACCAGCGGACCGCGACCACGATCACCTCGGCGGGGAGCCGGAAGCCGGCGAACGCCGACTTGGGCGGTGACCACTACGCTCGGTAGCTCGATCGCTTCACACACACCCAGCTTGCCTCGACCTCCGCTACCGACAACGCAACGGAGCTGCTCCCAGTTTGCTCCCAGTGTGAGGGGCGCAACGGGAACGGCTCGTTACCGGATTTCCGGTAACGAGCCGCTGACCTGCTGGTACTACTGGTGGGCGATACTGGGTTTGAACCAGTGACCTCTTCCGTGTCAAGGAAGCGCGCTCCCACTGCGCCAATCGCCCTCGCCATTACTGCCGAGGTGGAGACGGGATTTGAACCCGTGTACACGGCTTTGCAGGCCGTTGCCTCGCCTCTCGGCCACTCCACCGAGGTTGCCCCCGACGTGCGTGGCGGCATCTCCGAGCGGACGACGGGACTCGAACCCGCGACCCTCACCTTGGCAAGGTGATGCGCTACCAACTGCGCTACGTCCGCTTGTCTCCGGTGTTTCCTGGTGACGGATGAGAACTTTAGCCGAGCCCGCGAACATGTGCCAAATCGGGGGTGACCATGGCGGGTCGGCGCAGCTCCGTACTCCGATTGTCCCAGGTGAGCGAGGGTCGCGGCAGGCATCACGGCCGGACGGAGGCCACACCCGGTAAGCATCCTAGGAACCTGGGTTTGAGGGGGGAGGGACGTACGGTGGATGTGGTTTGGTCCGTTCGGTTGAGGGACGGGCCGCTCCCCGAAGAGGCACCGGGCAAGAGGGCGGCCCGCCGGGGCGGACGGATCGGTCAGGGGCCGCAGTAGAGGAGACGGTTGGGCGAGCCGGCACCGGGGTTGGCGACGATCCCCGGCGTGGACTGGGCGATCAGATGAGCGGCCACCTGGGCGGCGGTCCAGGTGGGGTGGGTCGAGAGGACCAGTGCCGCACAGCCCGCGACATGCGCGGACGCCGAGCTGCCGCTGATCGTGGCGGTAGCGGTGTTGCTGGTGTGCCAGGTGGAGGTGATCCCCTGGCCGGGGGCGAAGATGTCCACGCAGGCGCCGTAGTTGGCGGAGCCGAGCCGGGCGTCGGTCGGTGTGGTGCCGGCAACGGTCAGTGCCGCCGGGACCCGGGCGGGCGAGAAGGTGCACGCGTTCGTGGCCGAACCACCCGACGGTACGGCGTAGGTGATGCCCGAGTTGATCGAGTTGGTCACCGCCGCGTCGAGCGCCGCGCTGGCGCCGCCGCCGATGGCGAGGTTCGCGACCGCCGGCCTGACCGCGTTCGCGGTGGTCCAGTCGATGCCGGCGATGACCTGGGCGTAACTGCCGCTGGCGGTGCAGCCGAGCACGCGTACCGGGACCAGTCGCACGTCCTTGGCGACGCCGTACGACTGGCCGCCGATGGTGCCGGCGAGGTGGGTGCCGTGACCGTTGCAGTCGTCCGCCGGCAGCGCGCCGTCAACGGCGTCGTACCCGCCGACGACGGAGCCACCGAAGTCGACGTGGGTCGCCCGGATGCCGGTGTCGATGACGTACGCGTGCACGTTCGGCGCGGTGTTCGGATAGGCGTACCGCTGGTCCAGTGGCAGTTGACGCTGGTCGATCCGGTCCAACCCCCACGAGGGCGGGTTGAGCTGCACCCCGGCGGCGAGCGGGACCAGGTGGTTCTGTTCGACGTACGCGACAGCCGGGTCGACGGCGAGGCGGCGAACGGCGGGCGCTGGTAGCCGTACCTCGAAGCCACGCACCGCGGCCCGGTAGACCCGGTCGAGGGTGCCGCCGTAGCGGCGGGCGAGGCGGGTGGCCTCGGCACCGGTGTCGGCGCGGGTCGCGGCTGCACCGGACGCGGCCGGTTCACGCAGTAGCACGATGTAGCTGTCCGGTACGGCGGTCGCACCGCCAGCGCGATGGATCTGCCCACCGGGGTGGGGCGCGGCCGTCGACGGCACACTGGTTCCGGCGACGCCAACGACGGCGGTGACAACGACGGCGCTGACGGCGGTCAGCCAGCGTCGGTGGGCGGGTACGGCGGTCATCTTCCGGCCTCCCTGAAACCCGGCGACCACAGCCGGGCTCCTGGGCGCGGCGACGGTCGGCCCGAATGGTGACCGAAGCCTACTAGGACATCGACCAACTCGGATACCTTGGGGTTTCGGCCACCCGTGTCCCGGCACCGGAACGCACCGGCCCCCGGAACGCACCGGCCCTCGGGACGCACCGGCATCGGAGTGCGGCAGCGCCCGAGTGCACCGGTGCCGCCACGGACACCGGCGCACCCCGCCCGGGTCGCTACTTCGCCTCGGTGAGGTCGTCCAGCGCCTTGCGCGCGCCCCGGTGCAGCGGAACCGGGTCGGTGTTGCGGGCGGTCTCCAGGCTGATCTCCCTGGCTGCCGCGTTGGCCTGCTCCAACTGCGGCTTCCGGTCGAACAGTGCCCTGGTCAGTACGCAGACCAGGTTCGCGTCGAGGTCGCTCTTCACCAGCAGTAGGTTCGGCACCACGATGGTCCGTACCTCGGCGGGGGTGCCGTAGGTCGCGGCCGGGATGGTGCCGACCTCGTACACCGGGTTGACCTTCTTCATCTCGGCCAGCAGCGGGGTGATGTCGAGGAAGGCGACCTGGTCGCGGCTGGTGGTGAGCAGATCGGTGATGCCGGGGGTGGGGAGGCCGCCGGACCAGAAGAAGGCGTCGATCGAGCCGTCCTTCATGCCGTCGACGGTCTTGGTCAGGTCGAGCCGCTGGGCCTGGATGTCCGAGGCCGGGTCGAGACCGGCGGCCTGTAACAGCCGGTGGGCGATCACTTCGGTGCCCGACTTCGGGGAACCGGTGGAGACCCGCTTGCCCTTCATCCCGGCGACCGAGGTGATGCCGGCGCCGGTACGGACCACCACCTGGGTGTAGTTGGTGTAGATCCGGGAGAGTGCCTGCACCGGCTGTGCCTGCCCGTTGAAGCTGCCCTTGCCCGCCACCGCGTCGGCCGCCGTGTCGGCGAGTGAGAACGCGACCGCGTAGCTCCCGGCGACCAACTGCTGGATGTTCTGTACGGACGCGCCGGTCTCCGCCGCGCTCGCCTTGACCTTGCCGTCGGTCGTGGTGGTGACCTGCTCCGCGTACGCGTTGCCGAGCGCGAAGTAGACGCCGGTGGCATTGCCGGTGGCGATGCCGATCCGGGTGTCCGCCCCGACCTCGCAGGTCACGTCGCCGCCGGCGTCGGTGCTGGCCCCGTCCTGCCGGCCGCCGCAACCGACCAGGCCGGCCAGGCCGAGGCCGACCGCCGCGAGTGTCGCGACGGCCTTGGTGGCACGGTTCATGTGCTCTCCTTCTTCCGGGATGACGGGTCCGACTTCAGGGTGGGCCGGGCCGTTGACCTGACCGCACCGCCGTCGGCCGCCCGGTGGTCGGCGCGGCGCCGGACGAGGGCCAGTGCGACGGTCGCCGCGAGCAGCCCGCCGCCCGCGAGGATCGAGATCGGGTGCAGGTAGAGCAGGAGCAGGCCGGCGGTGCCGGCGAGGATCCGCCCCGGCCGGTCGACCGGTCCGACGCCGAGCACCCATCCGCCGGTCGCGGTGGCGAGCGCCGCGATGCCGACGCAGGCGACGAGACCGGTCCAGAGCACCCCGAGCGCCGGTCCCCGACCGAGCAGGTACTCCCCCGGCCCGGTGAGAACGAAGGCGATTGGGGCGAGGAAGGCCGGGAGCGCGTACTTCAGTGCCTGCCACATGGTGCCGACGGTCCGTCCGCCGGTGATCGCGGCGGCTCCGACGGCGGCGAGCGCGGTCGGCGGGGTGACCTCGGAGAGGACCGAGTAGTAGAAGACGAACATCGCCGCGGCCGGGGCCGGTACGCCGAGCGCGAGCAGCGCCGGTCCGATGATGACCCAGCCGATGATGAACGAGGCGGTGACCGGTACGGCGAGCCCGAGCAGCGCGAGGGCGACGGCGGCGAAGACGACGGTGAGTGCGAGCACGACCGCGGGCCGGTCGGCGAGGGTCTCGGCGGCACGGACGAGGAGTCCGGCGAACTGGGCGCCGAGTCCGGTCTTGGTGGTGGTGGCGGTGATGATGCCGGCGGCGCCGCAGACGGCGGCGACGGGGAGGACCCCGCGTACGCCGTTGACCAGCGCGGTGAAGAGCCGGCCGGGGGTGAGCCAGCCTCGGCGGTCGAGGAAGGAGAGCGCGAACGCGAGCGCGGTGGCGTAGACGACCGAACGGGTGGCGCTGACCCCGACCGCGAGCAGCACCACGATCATGATCAGTGAGGAGAAGTGGTAGCCGAAGCGGAGCAGCAGCCGGCTCGGTGAGCCGGCGACGACCTCGACCGGGCGGACCCTGAAGCGGCGGGCGTCGATCTCGACCGCGAGCAGGATGCCGAGGTAGTAGAGCAGGGTCGGGATCATCGCCCAGCCGAGCACGGTCAGGTAGGAGACGCGGAGGTATTCGGCGACGATGAACGCGGCGGCGCCGAGGGTGGGCGGGGAGAGGATGGCGCCGACGCCGGCTGCGGCGAGCATGCCGCCGGCCTGTTCGGCCGGGTAGCCGGCGCGGCGCAGGATCGGCCAGCTCACCGCGCCGACGCTGACCGCGGTGGCGGTGCCGGAGCCGGAGACGGTGCCGAGGAGGAAGCCGGCGGCGACGGCGGTGCGGCCGGCGGCGCTGCGGGAGCGGCGGAACGCGGCGACCGAGAGGTCGACGAAGAAGCGGCCGGCACCGGAGAGGTCGAGGACGGCGCCGTAGATGGTGAAGAGCACGATGTAGGTGGCGGCGACGTCGAGCGGGGTGCCGTAGAAGCCGCTGCCGGAGTTGTAGAGCGCGTCGACGATCTGGGCGAAGTCGAGCCCGGCGTGGGCGACCGCCCAGTGCTGCGGCAGCAGGCCGCCGTAGTAGCCGTAGCCGAGGAAGAGCAGGCAGACGACGGGCAGCACCCAGCCGGTGGTCCGGCGGCATGCCTCGATCAGCAGGACCAGCAGCACCGCGCCGAACAGCACGTCGGTCGGGGCGAGCAGGCCCTGCCGGTCCAGGAAGTCGTCGTAGCCGCCGCCGGCCCCGGCGATCGGGATCGGCAGCACCGGGTAGAGGCAGACCAGCAGGGCGATTCCGGCGAGCAGCCAGTCGCCGACGGTGGGGCGGTCGTGCCGGGTGGGCCGGGGCTGGTCCGGCTGGTCCGGGTCGGTCGGCGCGGCGCCGCGCGGGCGTAGCCGCGCCGGCCACCGCAGGCCGGACCGGTAGGCGAGGAAAACCAGCGGGAGTACGCCCGCGAGGAAGATGATCAGGTAGAACTGGCTGCCCTGGGCCAGTGGCCGGAACACCTGCGCGAGGACGAGCAGTGCGACGACGAACGCCACCGTGGTGACCACGGTGGCGGCTGGTCCGGTCAGTGCGCGGGCGGGTCGTTCCTCGTCGTCGTACCCGACTGCCGGCAGGTCTGACGGTCCGCCGGGCAGGGCCGGCCCGGCGCTTCTGTCCGGTTGCGTCGACTGGCCACTGTCGTCCGTCCCGGTGCCGGTGGTCGACTCCACCGTCGACGGTCGTGTGGGGCTGTCCCGCTCGGCCTTGGCCGTTGGTGGAACAGGGGCCTGACCCTCGGGCATGTGCGGGACCCTACTACGAGCCACCGATGAACACCGATACCTTTGCGCAATGTAGATCAATGTGTGCGGCCCAGTACGCCGTTGAACTGTCGATCGCACGCCGGGTCACGACGCGAAGACCGTCAGTACTGGTGACTTACCGTATTCACATCGATAGGTTAACGTAGCCGCGTGACAAGACGCGCGGCCGAGGTCCGCCTAGATGCGCTGTTGCGTACCGCCTGTGCGGTGATCAAGGAGCGCGGGTTGGCCAACACCCGTACCGCCGATGTGGCCCAGGCCGCCGGGGTGAGTCAGGCCCTGGTCTTCTACCACTTCTCCACGAAGGACCGGCTGCTCGCAGAGGCGTTCGCGTACGCCGCCGAGCAGGATCTGGCCCGGCTCGACACGGTGATGCGCTCGTCGGCCCAGCCGTTGGAGAAGCTCCGGAAGATCCTCAAGCTCTACGCACCGACCGGTCGGGCGAAGTCGTGGGCGATGTGGATCGACGGCTGGTCCGAGTCGCTGCGGACGCCCGAGTTGGAGAAGGTCTCCCGCCGGCTCGACCTGCGCTGGAAGGAAGACCTCACCGGGATCATCGCGGCCGGCGTCGACGACGGGGTCTTCGTCTGCGAGGACCCGGCCGGCGCCGCCTGGCGGATCAACGCGCTGATCGACGGGCTCGCCGTGCAGTCCGCGGTCCATGATCGGGTGATCTCCCGACGGCGACTCTCCGACTGGGTACGGCTCGCCACCGCCCGCGAACTCGGCCTGGCCCCCGAGCAACTGGAGGGCTAGCCACCCCGGGGGGCCGGACGGGCGCGGAGCCGACCGGCAGCAGGTGGGCGGAAAGCCCGGCCAGCGGGGGCGAACCAGAGCAGAATCGGGCGCATGGACCTGCTGCAGACGTACCAGCGCAGCCTGAGCGAGTTCACCGACCGGGTCGCCCAGGTCGGGTACGACCAGTGGCCCACGCCGACGCCGTGCGCGCACTGGGACGTACGGACACTGGTCAACCACGTGGTCGGCGAGGACCGCTGGACCGTGCCGCTGCTCTCCGGCGCCACCGTCGAGCAGGTCGGCGACCGGTTCGACGGTGACCTGCTGGGGGCGGATCCGGCCGGTGCCGCGCAGGACGCCGCGGCGGCGGCCGTACGGGCGGCGAGCGAGGCCGGCGCGCTGGACCGGACGGTTCACCTGTCGTTCGGGCTGACGCCGGCCAGCGAGTACCTGCGCCAGTTGCTCGCCGAGCACCTGGTGCACGGCTGGGACCTGGCGGTGGCGATCGGGGTGGAGCCGAAACTGGACCCCGAGGCGGTCCGCGAGTGTGCCCGGTGGTTCACCGAGCGGTCGGGGATGTACCGGCAGGGCGGGCTGGTCTCGCCGGCGGTGCACGTACCGGAGAATGCCAGTGAGCAGGACCGGTTGGTGGCCGTGTTCGGGCGGGACCCGGACTGGGCTCCGGGCGACTGAGGCGGGCCTAGCTGGTGCGGCTCTGCGCGTACCGGTAAATGAAACGTTTCACAAGCCCGCCTTACCGATCCACAGGGGCCGGTGAATGTTTCACGGCCGTGTCCATTTCGTTGACAGGACCAGCGACCGCCGGTACGTTCGCCGTCATTGAATGGTTTCACGCGCGCCAGCACGGGAGTGCGCTGCCCCGGCGGCGCAGGCGTCACGAGCCGATCGGATAGCCACGCCATGACGACTGAGACACTTCGCCGGCCGCCCCCAGGGTCCGCCGACCCGGCCGCCGGACGGGGCCGGAACCGACCCCGCTACCGCCGGCACCGGCCGGGGATCGCCTACCTCTTCCTCTCCCCCTGGGTCCTCGGTGCGCTCCTGCTCACCCTGGGCCCGATGCTCGCCTCGCTCTACCTCTCGTTCACCGACTACGACCTGTTCACCACGCCGAACTGGGTCGGGTTGGAGAACTACCGGAAGCTCTTCACCGACGACGCCCGGTTCCTCGCCTCGGCCAAGGTGACCGCGACGTACGTGCTGATCTCCGTACCGTTGAAGCTGGCCGCCGCCCTCGCGGTGGCGATGCTGCTCAACAACTCGCGGCGCGGGCAGGGTTTCTACCGGTCGGCCTTCTACGCCCCCTCGCTGCTCGGCACCGGGGTCGCGATCGCGCTGGCCTGGCGGGCGCTCTTCACCGACGACGGGGTCGTCGACTCGCTGACCGGCCAGGTCGGCTGGGACACCGGCGGCTGGATCAACGAGCCGGACTACGCCATCTACGTGCTGATCATCCTCGCGATCTGGCAGTTCGGCGCCCCGATGGTCATCTTCCTGGCCGGGCTGAAGCAGGTCCCGCAGGAGTTGTACGACGCCGCGGCGGTCGACGGCTCGGGTCGCTGGCGCACCTTCCGCTCGGTGACCCTGCCGATGCTCTCCCCGATCATCCTGTTCAACCTGGTGCTGGAGACCATCCACGCCTTCCAGGCGTTCACCCCCGCCTTCATCGTCAGCGGCGGCCGGGGCGGACCGAGCAACTCCACCCTCTTCTACACGCTCTACCTCTACGAACGCGGCTTCTCCCAGTTCCGGATGGGCTACGCCTCGGCGATGGCCTGGATCCTGCTGCTCACCGTCGCCGCGATCACCGCGCTCTTCTTCGGCACCTCCCGCCGTTGGGTCTTCTACGCCGGGGAGAACAAATGACCACTCACACGGCAACCATCAGCACCGGCCGCCGGCTGCGCGGCCTCGGCTGGCACGTGCTGATCATCGCCATGCTGGTGCTGCTGCTCTACCCGATCGCGTGGCTGCTCACCGCCTCGGTGAAGCCGACCGACGAGATCCTGTCCAGTCTCGACCTGCTGCCGACCCGGTTCGTGCCGGAGAACTACGGCACGGCACTGGACGGGGTGGCGGGCATCAGCGTGTGGCGGTTCTTCGGCAACTCGGTGATCGTCGCGGTCGGCGCGGTGCTGGGAAACCTGATCTCCTGCTCGCTGGCCGCGTACGCCTTCGCCCGGCTGCGGTTCAGGCTGCGCGGGCCGCTGTTCGCGTTCACCCTGCTCACCATCATGCTGCCGTACCACGTGGTGCTGATCCCGCAGTACACGATCTTCCAGAAGCTCGACCTGGTCGGCACCTTCGTCCCGCTCATCCTGCCGAAGCTGCTCGCCACCGACGCGTTCTTCATCTTCCTGATGGTGCAGTTCATCCGGGGGCTGCCCCGGGAACTGGACGACGCCGCCGAGATCGACGGCTGCGGACCGGTGCTGACCTTCCGGTACGTCATCCTGCCGCTGCTGAAGCCGGCACTGGTCACCACCACGATCTTCACGTTCATCTGGACCTGGAACGACTTCTTCAGCCAACTGGTCTACCTGAACGATCCGGAGACGTACACGCTGCCGTTGGCGTTGCGGCTCTTCATCGACCAGACCAGCGAGTCGGCGTTCGGCCCGATGTTCGCCATGTCGGTGCTGAGCATCGTGCCGGTGGTCCTCTTCTTCCTGGCCTTCCAGCGTTACCTGGTCGAGGGGATCGCCACCTCCGGGTTGAAGGGCTGAACGGATGACCGCCACGGACGAGGAAGCGGGCGACACCGGGCGACGGCTCAGGGCCGGTGGCGGGTTCGCCACCGGACTGGCCTGGCTCTCCGAGGTGCTGGTGACCGGCGTACTCACGCTGGTCACGGCGCTGCCACTGGTGACCGCGTACGTGGCCGTCACGGCCGCGGTCACCGTGCTGCGTCAGCGCGCCGACGACGGGACCGGCGTCACCGTACGGGGTTACCTGCGGGCCTGGCGCGCGGCGGCGGGCAGCGGCTGGTGGCCGTACCTGGTGCCGGTCGGGGTGACCGCCGTGCTCACGCTCGACGCGGTGGCGGTCGGTGCCGGTCTGCCCGGCGCCCGGGTCGTCGGCCCGGCGCTACTGCTCGCCACCGGTTTGCTGGTCACGGTGGCGCTGCGCGCCTGCGTGGCCTGGCGGCCCGCGACCGGCTGGCCGCTCGCGGCCACCGAGGCGGTGGCCCGGACCCGGTCCGACCCGGCCGGCACCGGGTTGCTGCTGCTCGCACTCGTCGCGGTGGGACTGACCGCGTCGATGGGACCCGTGCTCTGGCCGCTGCTGCCCGGCTTGCCGGCGCTCGCCGCGGTCGCCGTCGACCGACGCCGCGCGGTCGCGGGCGCAACACACCGGCACCGCCCGGCGGACGCAACGGACCAGCGCCGCTCGGCGCGCGGTGTCGGGGCCGGGCGCTCCCCCGCGTACGAGCGCTGACCGCTCTCCCGCCGGTCCATTGTCGTACCGGCGGCGCGGACCCTGACCCGGTCGGAACCGCCCGCCTCCTCGGTGCGGGCGCGCTCCGGCCGGGTCGGGGTCCGATTCAGCTCAGTCCGGCCAACCGATCACGGGTGAGGGCGCCGTCCACGACGGCGACCCGGTGCCGGCGGCTGATCCGACCGCCGGCCGGGATGGTCAGGGTGCGCTGGTAGGCCAGCGCGACGCAGACCCCGGGGTACTCGCCGTCCCGGGTGAACCACTGGTCGCCCTCGCCGAGCCCGGAGAAGACCAGGGTGTACGGGGCGCCGTCGGTGCTCTGCCCGACCATCGCCAGCCACGGCTCGGTGCTCCCGTTGACCTGCTTCTCGCCTTCGGCGCTGGCGGTGAGCACCCGGGTGTCGCCCGGTGCCGCCCGCCAGAAGAAACCGCCGTAGCCGGCGCCGTCCGGTCGACCGTTGGTGGCCGGACTGCCCAACGTCACGTCCCGGTCCGCCGGTGCGGTCAGTGTGTAGGCGAAGTCGAGCAGCCAGGCGTCGTCGCGGCCGGCGATCGCACCGGCGGAGACGGTCCGGTCCTCGGTGGCCAGGGTCTGCCCGGACCGGTCGAGCCAGCGCAGTCGCTGCCCGAAGCCGTTGTCGGCCTGCCGGCCCCAGCTTTCCGGCACGATCCGGCCGTGGTCCTCAAGCCAGGTGTAGCCCTGGTCGCGGACGTAGGTGCGACCGCCCCAGAGGTTGAAGCGGTTGACGTCCTGCACCCCGACCGAGACGCCAAGGTGGTGCGGGTGGTCCTCGGGCAGGATGTCGGTGACGGTGACTCCGGCGAGGGTGCGTACCGGGTGCAGGTACGGCCGGGGAGACAGGCGCGGGTCGAGGTCCGGCTCGGGAACGTACTCGGCGACGGTCTCGCCGCGTACGCGCAGCCGGGTCGCGGTCGTTTCGTGGCTCATCGGTCCGCCTCTCGTGGTCGATCGGCCTGGTTCGGGTCGATCCCGGTACGAACTGGTTCGGGTCGATCCCGACGTGAACGGGAAAGCGCTTGCCCCCGATCCGCGTCACCCTACCCGGCGCGGCCTGGCCACTGCTGCCGGTAGGGTCGGCGCCACGACGCGCAACGGTGCGCGCGAGGTGGTGCGGCCACGCGCGACGGACGGGCCCGGAGCGACTCGACGACGCGCGGTCGGCGGGACACGGGGGACCCGGACCGGGCACCGCTATTCTTGACACGTTTCAGTCGCTCGCGCAGCAGCGACGACTACGGAAGGAGGCGACGGTGGCGGGACCAGCCGTGAGCATCCGTGACGTGGCCACCCGCGCGGGTGTGTCGGTCGGCACGGTTTCCAACGTGCTCAATCGGCCCGACATCGTCGCGGCGTCGACCCGGACCCGCGTACTCGCCGCGATCAGCGAACTCGGCTTCGTGCCCAACGACGCGGCCCGCCAGTTGCGCCGGGGCCGGGGACGCACGCTCGGCCTGGTCGTGCTCGACGTGGCAAACCCTTTCTTCACCGATGTCGCCAAGGGAGTCGAGGAGGCCACCGGCGCGGCCGGGATGGCGGTCATCTTCTGCAACAGCGACGGCGACCCGGTACGCGAGAGCGCCTACCTGGACCTACTGGAGGAACAGCGGGTCCAGGGTGTGCTGATCACCCCGGTGGACGACGCCAACGAGCGGCTGGTCCGGCTCCGGGACCGGGGCGTGCTGGTGGTCCTGCTGGACCGGCGTTCGACCCGACCGGACGTCTGTTCGGTCTCGGTCGACGACCGGCTCGGCGGCGAGTTGGCGGCTCGACACCTGGTCGAGACCGGACACCGGCAGATCGCCTTCGTCGGCGGGCCGTGGCGGCTGGAGCAGGTCCGGGACCGGTACGCGGGCGCGCTGGGCGCGCTACGCGAGGCGGGGCTCGACGAGGACCAGTTGCGCCGCTTCGACACTCCCAGTCCGACCGTCGCCGCCGGCCGGGACGCCGCCGCCCGCATCCTCGGCCAGCCCCGCTCGGCCCGTGCCACCGCGGTCTTCTGCGCCAACGACCTGCTCGCCCTCGGGGTGTTGCAGGAGCTGACCCGCCAGCAGGTCCGGGTGCCCGAGGAGATCGCCCTGGTCGGGTACGACGACATCGAGTTCGCCGCCGCCGCGGCGGTGCCGCTCTCCTCGGTCCGCCAGCCCCGTCAGCGCCTGGGGCGTACCGCCGCCGCGCTGATGCTGGAGGAGTCGAACGACCCGACCGTGCACCAGCACCAGCAGGTGATCTTCGAACCGGAACTCGTGGTCCGCGAGTCGAGCCGGTACACCCGCCGGCCAAGCTGACCGCCGCCATCATTCCTTGACATCCCCGCGCCGTCGCTCGTAGTTTGAGAGCGGGTTTTTTGAAACGGTTCACAACTAAGGGGGCCCGGTGCGGAGAGTCTGTTTCGTCCTACGGGTGAGACCCGATCGGCTGACCGAGTACCGCGCGCGGCACGCCGCCGTCTGGCCGGACATGCTGGCCGCCCTCCGAGCCGCCGGGTGGCACGACTACTCGCTCCACCTGCACACCGACGGGCTGCTTGTCGGGCACTTCCGGACCGAGGACCTGGCCGAGTCGCTGGCCGCGATGGAACGTACCGAGGTCAACGCACGGTGGCAGGCGGAGATGGCCCCGTTCTTCGAAGGGCTCGACGGGCGCCGCCCGGACGAGGGCTTCACGGTCCTCGATGAGATCTTCGACCTCGACGCGCAACTCGACGCACTCGACTCCACCGAGCGCGCATCCGCATCCACACAGGAGCTATCGTGACCGCCACCGCAGCCTCGCCGGAGGTTCGGGCCGCCCTGCGCGGCCAGCAGATCGAGGTGCCCTCCTGGGCGTACGGCAACTCGGGCACCCGGTTCAAGGTCTTCGCCCAGCCCGGTGTGCCCCGTACGCCGGAGGAAAAGATCGCCGACGCGGCGCAGGTGCACGCGTACACCGGGATCGCCCCGATCGTCTCGCTGCACATCCCGTGGGACCGGGTCGAGGACTACGCCAAGCTCGCCGCGCACGCCGCCGACCTCGGGGTACGGATCGGCGCGATCAACGCGAACGTCTTCCAGGACGACGACTACCGGCTCGGCAGTGTCACCAACCCCGACCCCCGGATCCGGCGCAAGGCCCTCGACCACCTGCTCGAGTGCGTGGACATCATGGACGCGACCGGTTCCCGCGACCTCAAGCTCTGGTTCTCCGACGGCACCAACTACCCCGGCCAGGACGACATCCGGGCCCGGCAGGACCGGCTCGCGGAGGCGCTCGCCGCCACCTACCAGCGCATCGGCGAGCACCAGCGGATCCTGCTGGAGTACAAGCTCTTCGAGCCGGCGTTCTACGTCACCGACGTACCGGACTGGGGCACCGCGTACGCGCACTGCCTCAAGCTCGGCGAGCGGGCCCAGGTGGTGATCGACACCGGGCACCACGCCCCCGGCACGAACATCGAGTTCATCGTGGCGTTCCTGCTGCGCGAGGGACGACTCGGCGCGTTCGACTTCAACTCCCGCTTCTACGCCGACGACGACCTGATGGTCGGGGCGGCCGACCCGTTCCAGTTGTTCCGGATCATGCACGAGATCGTCCGCGCGGACGCGCTGCGGGTGGAGTCCGGCGTGAACTTCATGCTCGACCAGTGCCACAACATCGAGCCGAAGATCCCCGGCCAGATCCGTTCGGTGCTCAACGTCCAGGAGGCGACCGCGAAGGCACTGCTGGTCGACGCCGACGCGCTCGCCGCCGCGCAGGCCGCCGGTGACGTACTCGGCGCGAACGCGGTGCTGATGGACGCGTACAACACCGATGTCCGGCCGCTGCTGCGGGAGATCCGCACCGAACAGGGACTCGACCCGGACCCGATGGCCGCGTACGCCCGTTCCGGTTACGCCGGGAAGATCGCCGCCGACCGGGTCGGCGGTCAGCAGGCCGGCTGGGGCGCCTGAGCACAGTGGGCACGATCGCAGTCAACGTCACACACGAGGGGAAACGAAACAGAGCCATGGGTACGCATCCGGAGGTGACCGCGCTGCTCGGGCGCAGTCACCGGATCGGCGCCGACCGGCGCAACACCAACTTCGGCGGCGGCAACGTCTCGGTCAAGGCCAACGGCGAGGACCCGGTCACCGGGAAACCGGTCGAGCTGATGTGGGTGAAGGGCTCCGGTGGCGACATCGGCACCCTCACCGAGGCCGGGTTGGCGGTGCTGCGGCTGGACCGGCTCCGGTCCCTCGTCGACGTCTACCCCGGTGTCGAACGCGAGGACGAGATGGTCGCCGCGTTCGACTTCTGCCTGCACGGCAAGGGTGGGGCCGCACCGTCGATCGACACCGCCATGCACGGCCTGGTCGACGTCGCGCACGTCGACCACCTGCACCCCGACGCCGGCATCGCGCTCGCGACCGCCGCCGACGGGGAGGAACTGACCCGCCGCTGCTTCGGCGACCGGGTGCTCTGGGTGCCGTGGCGTCGCCCCGGTTTCCAACTCGGTCTGGACATCGCCACCCTCGCCAAGGAGAACCCGCAGGCGATCGGCGTCATCCTCGGCGGCCACGGCATCACCGCCTGGGGCGCCACCAGCGAGGAGTGCGAAGCCCGCTCACTGGAGATCATCGCGACCGCCGAGCGGTTCCTGGCCGAACACGGCCGGCCCGAGCCCTTCGGTCCGGTCCTGCCCGGATACGAGGCGCTGCCGGCCGACCGGCGACGGGCCAAGGCCGCCGCGCTGGCCCCGGTGATCCGAGGTCTGGCCAGCACCGACGTCCGGCAGGTTGGGCACTTCAGCGACGACGAGGCGGTGCTGGACTTCCTGGCCCGCGCCGAACACCCCCGGCTCGCCGCGCTCGGCACCTCCTGCCCGGACCACTTCCTGCGGACCAAGGTCCGACCGCTGGTGCTGGACCTGCCGGCGGACGCACCGGTCGACGAGGCGGTGGCCCGGCTGCGCGAGCTGCACGACGCGTACCGCCGGGACTACCAGGCCTACTACGACCGGTACGCGTCCGCCGACTCCCCCGCCATCCGGGGTGCCGACCCGGCGATCGTGCTGGTTCCCGGGGTCGGCATGTTCAGCTTCGGCAAGGACAAGCAGACCGCCCGGGTCGCCGCGGAGTACTACCTCAACGCGGTCAACGTGATGCGCGGCGCCGAAGCGGTGTCGACGTACGCCCCGATCGACGAGTCGGAGAAGTTCCGGATCGAGTACTGGCTGCTCGAAGAGGCGAAGCTGCGCCGGCTGCCGGCGCCGAAGCCGCTCGCCGGCCGGGTCGCGCTGGTCACCGGCGGCGGTTCCGGGATCGGGGCGGCGATCGCCCGCCGGCTCGGCGCCGAAGGCGCGGCAGTGGTCGTCGCCGACCGGGACGCGACCGCCGCGGCCACGATCGCCGCCGAGATCGGCAACGCTGACCGGGCGGTGCCGGTGACCGTGGACGTCACCGACGCCGCCGGGATCGAGGCCGCGTTCGCCGAGGCCGCGCTCGCCTTCGGCGGGGTCGACCTGATCGTCAACAACGCCGGGCTGTCGGTGTCGAAGTCGCTGCTGGAGACCACCGAGGCCGACTGGGACCTGCAACACGACGTGATGGCGAAGGGGTCGTTCCTGGTCTCCCGGGCCGCCGCGAAGCTGCTGATCGACCAGGGCACCGGCGGCGACATCGTCTACATCGTCAGCAAGAACGCCGTCTTCGCCGGCCCGAACAACGTCGCGTACGGTTCGGCCAAGGCCGACCAGGCGCACCAGGTCCGGCTGCTCGCCGCCGAACTGGGCCCGTACGGGATCCGGGTCAACGGGGTCAACCCCGATGGCGTGGTCCGGGGTTCGGGCATCTTCGCCGGCGGTTGGGGTGCCAAACGGGCGGCGGTGTACGGCGTACCCGAGGAGGAGTTGGGCGCCTACTACGCCCAGCGCACCCTGCTCAAGCGGGAGGTGCTGCCGGAGCACGTGGCGAACGCGGTCTTCGCGCTCACCGGCGGGGACCTGTCGCACACCACCGGCCTGCACGTACCCGTCGACGCCGGCGTAGCCGCGGCATTCCTGCGCTGAGCCGACGACATGGGTCAGATGACAGGCCGTCCACGATGAACGGCAGTGCTCCGAGGTCGGCGGCGGTCGCCGCCGTCGACCTCGGCGCGTCCAGTGGCCGGGTGATGCTCGCCGAGGTGGACCGGGAACGGCTCACCCTGACCGAGGCGCACCGGTTCGACAACGGCCCGGTACGGCTACCCGACGCGCTCTACTGGGACGCGTTGCGGCTGCACACCGAGACGCTGACGGGGCTGCGGGCCGCCGTGGCCCGCCGCCCCGACCTGGCCAGCATCGGGATCGACTCCTGGGCGGTCGACTACGGCCTGCTCGACGCGGGCGGTGCGCTGCTCGGCAACCCGGTGCACTACCGCGACTCGCGCACCGACGGTGTCCCGGAGCGGGTGGTGGGGGCGCTCGGCGCGCAGCGGCTCTATCAGACAACCGGGCTGCAACTGCTGCCGTTCAACACGTTGTTCCAGCTCACCGCCGCTCTCGGCACACCCGCGCTGGCGGCGGCGCAGCGGATGCTACTCGTCCCGGACCTGCTCTCGTACTGGCTGACCGGGGTCGCGGGCAGTGAGGTCACCAACGCCTCCACCACCCAACTGCTCGACGTACGGACCAGGGAGTGGTCGACCGAGCTGATCGAACAGGCCGGGCTGCCGGCACGGATCTTCGGCCCGCTGCGCCGCCCCGGCGACGCCGCCGGAGACCTGTTGCCGGAGATCGGTGCGACGATCGGCGCGACCTGGCCGGTGCCGGTCACCGCTGTCGGCTCGCACGACACCGCCTCGGCGGTGGTCGCGGTGCCGGCAGCGGACGACCGGTTCGCCTTCATCTCCTGCGGCACCTGGTCGCTGGTCGGGCTGGAGCTGACCACCCCGGTCCTCTCCCCCGCCAGCCGGGCGGCCAACTTCAGCAACGAGGCCGGGGTCGACGGCACGATCCGCTACCTGCGCAACGTGATGGGACTCTGGCTGTTGCAGGAGTCGCTGCGTACCTGGCGAGCCGGTGGGTTGACGGTGGAGTTGCCCGAGCTGCTGGCCGAGGCCGCCCGCCGACCGGGGCTGGCCGCCGTGGTCGATCCCGACGACCCCGAGTTCCTGTCGCCGGGTGACATGCCGACGCGGTTGGCGAAGGCCTGCGTACGGCTGGGTCAGCCGGCGCCGGCCGACCCGGCGGCGCTGGTGCGCTGCATCGTGGACAGTCTGGCGCTCGCCCACCGGGCCGCCGTGCGGCAGGCGCAGGAACTGGCCGGACGCGACGTCGAGGTGGTGCACATCGTCGGCGGCGGCGCCCGCAACGAACTGCTCTGCCAACTCACCGCCGATGCCTGTGGGCTGCCGGTCGTGGCCGGACCGGTCGAGGCGACCGCGATCGGCAACGCCCTGGTGCAGGCGCGGGCGTTGGGGGTGTTGGACGGTGGGTTGACCGAGCTGCGGGCGCTGACCCGCCGCGACGGGGCGCTGCGGACGTACCGGCCGACGCCGGGCGCCGAGGCGGCGTGGCGGTCGGCGGCAGAGCGGGTCGGTCGGCCCGGCTGAAGACCCCCGTGGGAGGGGTGCCCACGGGTTCGGAAAGGGGGTGCCGTGTCTCGTGCGGTGGCACGGCACCCCACCCCGTCGACCTGACACGTCGCACGTCATTCGTCCGAGCGTTCGGCCCGGCTGAGGATGCGTTGCAGCGCGGCTATGTGTGACCGGAGGGCGGCGCGACCGCCGGGCGTGAGCGACAACCAGGTACGCGGGCGACGTCCGACGTGGCCCTTCCTGATGGTGAGGTAGCCCGCCGACTCCAGGGACGTCCGGCCGCCCAACCCACCAGCCCCTGGGTCTTCCAGTGCAGCCCACCGCGTACGTCATCCACGTCCGGCCACTCGACCACCGGCAGGTCGGGCAGGCCGAGCAGCGGGGCGATCTCGTCGTTCGCATCAGCCATCCAGGTCGTCGCCCACACCAGGTCACAGGGGAGTGCCCACAACCGTCGCCCGTGATCCCGATCGAGCCTGGCGAGCAGCGGGTTGGCGAACGTACGAGGTGGCGAGTGATCCGCCTCCCGTGCCCACCCTGGCGCCCCGAACGGAATGAGCGGCCCGTCTACGTCGAGGAACAGGAGCGGCCGGTCCATCGCACCATTCTGCATGATCACGCCGCGTGGAGCGGAGCGCGCGGACATCGATCACGATCGAGGGATTCGTCCGCGAAAAGAGGCTGTTCCGGAACCGTCCCGAAGCATTGACTCTGGGCGATAGAAGAGTCAAAGTGGTGCCAGAGAGCGCTCTCCCTTCACAGTTCGACACCCGTCCGTTAACCCGCTCGACACAGGTTCCGGTGCGCCCGACCCGCGCCCGTCCCGGCGTCACCTCCACCGTGGAGCCGGACGCCACCGAACCTCACCCACGGACGTTGCACCGGTGGCGACTCCCCCGCCGCTCTCCGCCCCATGCCTCGAAGGAGCCCCCATGCAACCGGTCGCACCACCACCAGTCCGTACCCGACCACCACACCAACGGCTGCGCCTGGCCACCCTGGCCACCGCCCTCGTCGCCCTGCTCGGGACCTACCTCGCGGTCGGTGTCAGCCCCGCCGCCGCCGCCGAGATCACGCTCTCCCAGGGGCGGCCGGCCACCGCGTCGTCGGTCGAGGGTGGCTTCACCGCCGCCGCAGCCGTCGACGGCAACGCCGGCACCCGCTGGTCCAGCGCGTTCAGCGACCCGCAGTGGATCCAGGTCGACCTCGGCTCCGCCCGCGCGATCAGCCGGGTGGCGCTGAACTGGGAGGCGGCGTACGCCAGTGACTTCCGCATCCAGACCTCGAACGACGCCACCAACTGGACCACCATCCACACCACGGTGAACGGGACCGGCGGCAGCAAGAGCATCACCGTCTCCGGCAACGGCCGCTACGTACGGCTGCACGCGACCAAGCGCGCCACCGCGTACGGGGTGTCGCTCTGGGAGTTCCAGGTCTTCGGCGACGACGGTGGGGCACCACCTCCGCCACCGCCTCCGCCACCGCCCGGCGGTCCGATCGTCCGGGTGGCCGAGTTCCCGGCCGACTGTCCGTTCAGCCACCGGCTGCCGGACGACCCGATCATCTACCCCGGCCTGGCCGGCGCCTCGCACATGCACAGCTTCTTCGGCAACACCTCGACCAACGCCAACTCGGACTACACGAGCCTGGCCAATGCGTCGAGCAACTGCAATCCGGCGATCGACCTGTCGTCGTACTGGGTGCCGACGCTCTACAACAACAACGTGCCGGTGGAGCCGACCATCGCCACCTTCTACTACCTCGGCGAGGGCGTACGCGCCGACGTGGTGGCCCAGACCCAGCCGATGCCGCTCGGTCTGAAGATCGTCGCCGGCAACGCCCGGGCCACCGGCGGTGACGACAGCATCGCCCGCTGGTCCTGCCTGCACGCCGGGCACATCCCACCGGGCAAGGACTTCGTCAACTGTCCCGCCGGCACCATGATGGAGTCGTACCTCGACTTCCCGCAGTGCTGGAACGGCCGTGACCTGGACTCGCCCGACCACAAGAGCCACATGGCCTACCCGGTCAACCAGGCATGCCCGTCCACCCACCCGGTGCACGTGCCGAAGCTGCGCCAGGTGCTGCGTTACCCGGTGAACGGCAACCCGGCCAACTTCCGGTTGGCGTCCGGTCCCGGTTACACGATGCACGGCGACTTCTTCAACGCCTGGCCCGCGGCGGAGATGGAGCGGCGGGTGCGCGACTGCATCCGGCCGGTCATCAAGTGCAACCACAACGGGACCTACTGAGGCTGTCCCGATGGTGAGAAGGTGATCGAGAGGCGGGGCCCGGCGAGCCGGGTCCCGCCCCGGTTCGTCCACCACCGTCAGCACCTGGGAGAACCACGATGAATTCGACCGTACGCGGCGCGCTGCCGCTCGTCCTGCTCGCCGTACTCGTGGCGGGTTGTGCCGACAGCGGCGGCAAGCCGGCGGCCGGGTCCGGCCCAGGCGGGTCGGCGGCGCCGTCCGTGACCCTCGGCCCGAGCGGCACGACCGGTCCCGCCGGGGCGGCCGGGGCGTTCAACCCGACCGACGTCGCCTGGACCCAACTGATGATCGCGCTGGACGAAACGACCCTGCTGCTGACCGACCTCACCCCGAAACAGACCTCGAACACCGGTGTACGTGAGCTGGCCGACCAGGTCGGCAAGGGCCACCGGGGCGAGCTGACCGGGCTGCGGGACCTGCTGCGGCAGGCGGGGGTGGCGGAGAGCAACGAGCACGAGGGGCACGACATGCCGGGCATGGTCACCGCCGACGACCTGCGTGCGCTCAACGACGCCAGCGGCCCCGCGTTCGACCAGCTCTTCGTCAGCAACATGCGCGACCACCTGGAGCAGACGGTGCGGCTCGCCCGTGCGGTGGAGAAGTCCGGCAGCGAGCCGCACATCCGGGAGCTGGCCACCCAGATCGAGCAGACCCGGACCACGCAGCTCGACCAGCTCGCCAAGCTGGAATCCCAGGGCCGTTGATCGTCTGGCGCACACTGCCTGAGTGACCGGTATCAGCGAACCGACAAGGTCAGGGCGGCGCCGACCACCGGTCCAGGTGGTCGGCGCGGTGGTACTGGTGTGCGCGGTGAACCTCGTCGTGGTGCTGGCCGAGACGATCGGCGGATTCGGCGCCGCCAGAGCCGAAACACTGATAGATGGCGTCATTCGGCTGGCGGTGGGCGCTGCGTGGGCGTACGCGCTCTGGCACGGTGGCCGGATCTTTCGCTGGTTCTTTCTCCTGCTCTCCACCGTCGGGCTGGTAGCCCTGATCGTCCATGGGACGGGCGCGGCGGATGTCGCACAAGGGCTCGCGATCACCACGGCGTTGGTGCTGCTGCTCGTCGCGCCTGACACCTGGCGCTCGGGGCAGCCGGCACGCTAGCGGAGGCGGTACGGTCGATCGCATGCCGAGCGTGCTTCTGGTGCCCGGCCGGGGCCTCCCCACGACGCACCACTGGCACGATCCGCACGCGACGTTCGCGCAGGTGGCCACGTACGCGGCGGCCTGGGGCGCGGAGCTGGTCGACGCGGGCGACGCCGGTCACCTCAACACGGCCGCCGGTTACGGCCCCTGGTTGGCCGGTGAACGCCTGCTGGCAGACCTGCTCGGATAACCGAAGCTCCGGCGGAGCCTCAGGTGGTGGGATCGATCGCCACCTTGAGCCAGCCCGGCTCACGCCGGTCGAACTCGTGGTACGCGCCGATGATGTCACCCATCGGCTCCTCCTCGGTGACCAACCCGGACGGGTCGACCGTGCCGTTGCCGATCATCTCGACCAGTTGCGGCAGGTAGTGCCGGTGGTTGGCGTTGCCGGCCTTGATGGTGAGGTTCTTGTTCATCGCGATGCCGGTCGGGAACGAGGTCATCGTCGGCGGGTAGACCCCGAGGATGCCGAGCGTGCCGGCCTTGGCCAGGGCGTCGACCGCCCACCGCAGTGCCTGCCCCGGGGCGTTGCCCGGCACCCAGTTGTCGTCCTGCGGTGCCGCCTGGGCGGCGACCGCGTCGCGTTCCCAGGCGAGCAGGTCGGCCTGCTCCTGCGCCTGCTGGGCGGCCGGGCCGTGGGACGGGTGCTGGGCGTCGACGCCGACCGCGTCGATCGCCCGGTCGACACCGATTCCGCCGGTCAGCTCGTCGATCACCGACACCGGGTCCTCCACGCTGAAGTCGACCACCTCGGCGTGTTGACCCTTCGCGGTCGCGAGCCGGTCCGGTAACTGGTCGACCGCGATGACCCGGCCGGCGCCCTGGAGTTGCGCGGAGAGGATCGCCAACTGTCCGACCGGTCCGCAGCCGAAGACGGCGACCGTGTCACCGGCGGAGACGTCCGCGATCCGGGCCCCGAACCAGGCGGTCGGGAAGATGTCCGACAGCAGGATCGCCTCGTCGTCGGAGACGTCGTCGGGGAGGGCGACCAGGCCGTTGCTGGCGTACGGGATGCGCGCGTACTCGGCCTGGAGTCCGGCGAACCCACCGGCGCTCGCGGGGGCGCCGTAGTAGGCGGTGCCCGCGCGTCGCCCACCGGGGTTGGCGTTGTCGCACTGGGCCTGATAGCCGGCCCGGCAGTAGGAACAGAACCCGCAGGAGATGGTGGACGAGACCACCACCCGGTCGCCGGGTGAGAAGTTGCGTACCGCGCTGCCGACCTGGACCACCTGGCCGACGCCCTCGTGGCCGAGGATGCTGCCGTCACTCAGCCCGGGTACGGTGCCCCGAGCGAAGTGCAGGTCGGTGCCGCAGATGGCGGTTCTGGTGATTCGGACGATCGCGTCGGTGGGTTCCTCGATGCGCGGATCCGGTACCTCGTCCAACCGGATATCGCCGACACCGTGCCAGACCGCTGCCCTCATCTCGAAAAGCCCCTTCCCCAGGTCCACGAGCCGTCCACGGGGCCTACCCGGCCCTGGTCGCGAAAAACCGCCCGTGGGGCGGCGAGAAGCGGGTACGAGCGCGGGAAGCGGGTACGACGAGCGCGGACAGGGCGGACAGGGCGGTGCCCCGGTCCGCGGGGACCGGGGCACCGTTGGTGCGTCGGGCTCAGCCGAGCTGGCTCTTGGCCTCCGTGATCAGGCGCTTGGCGCCTTCCTGCGGGGTGATCCGGCCGAAGATGACCTCGTCGTAGACCCGCTGGAACTCGGCCTTGACCGCGCCACCGCCCTTGGGCTGGGCCGGCGGGGTCGGCAGCAACTGGCTGGTCACCGAGCTTTCGAAGTCGTACACGAGCTTGTCGTTCGCGGCCAGGCTGGGCGCGAGCACGTCGCGGACCTTGGCGTTCGCCGGCATGCCCCGGGAGACGGCGAGAACCTTGCCGGCGGCCTCGTCGTTGATCAGGAAGTCGATCAGCATGGCGGCCTGCTTCGGGTGCTCGCTCCGCTCGGCCACGCTGTAGGCCATCGCCATCGACGCGATCATGCCGCGCTTGTCGGTGTCGCTCGGCATCGGTCCGATGGCCAGCGGGGCGCCGTACGCGGAGATCATCGGGCTGAAGCTGGAGTCGTAGTTGACCTCCGCCGTGACGCCCTTCTTGATCAGCGAGGAGTTCTGCACCGAGCCGTCCATCTGGGTGGTCAGCTCGGCCGGGGCGAGTGCCCCCGCAGTACGGAACTGGCCGGTCATGGTCCAGAACTGGGCGAGGTCGGCCTCCTCGAAGCCGAGCTTGCCGTCGTCGGTGTAGATCTTCTTGCCACGCTGCTGGAGCCAGATGTCGAACCAGTCGATGGCGAAGCCGAAGTCACCGAAACCGGCGACCTTGCCACCGCTGGCCTGGCTCAGCTTCTGGCCGGCGGCGAGCAGGTCGTTCCAGGTCCAGGTGGTGCTCGGCGGCGTGACACCGGCCTTGCTCCAGAGCGCCGGGTCGTAGATCACGCCCTGGGTGTTCTGCGCGATCGGGATCGCGTAGGTGGCGTCACCGACCTTGCCGGCCGGGAGCAGCGTGGGGGTCAGGTCGGCGACCTTGAGGGTGCCGTCCTTGATGTACTTCTCCAGGTCGAGCAGGGCGTTGCGGTCGGCGTACTCGCGCAGGTAGGCGCGGTCCATCTGCACCACGTCGGGGGCGTCGCCGCCGGCGATCTGGGTGGAGAGCTTCTGGAAGTACGCGTCGAAGGCACCGAACGAGGTCTGCACCTTGATGTCCGGGTACTTCGCCTCGAACAGGTCGATGGCCTCTTCGGTGACCTTCGCCCGGGCGTCGTTGCCCCACCAGGTGAACTGGAGGGTGACCGGGCCGTCGTCGGCCGCGTCGCCGCCGCCGCAGGCGGCCAACGGCAGGGCAAGGAGCGCCGACAGGGCGACCGCGGCGGCTCGCACCGTGCGGTGGTTGCGGCGGGTTCTCAACATAGGGGTTTTCTCCTTCGCTGGGGGCGCGTGGAGCACGGGGGTAAGCGCTTGCCCGGCACGGGCGACTCAGCTCTATGAAACGGTTTAACTAGAGCGGACGCTAGGACCGCTCCACCCTCTTGTCAAGGGATGGTTACCAGGACGCGTCGCCTCTGTTACCTGGGCCAGCGCGCACTGCCCGCCGGGCAGGTTGAATCGTTACATATTCTCTGGGTAGCCTCGCCCACATGTCCGAGCCCACACCCCCCACGGTGGCCCTGATCGGTGCGACCGGCTACGGCGCCCAGCACCGGCGGAGCATCGACGCCCTGCAACGCGCTGGCCGGGTCCGCCTGGTCGCCGTCTGCGACACCCGGCCACTCTCCGAAGAGGAGGCCGGCCCGGCGGTCCCCGTACACACCGACCACCGGGCGATGCTCGCCGCCACCCGCCCGGACATCGTCGTGGTCAGCACCCCACCCCACACCCACCTGCCGATCGCGCTCGACGCGGTGGCCGCCGGCGCCGACCTGCTGCTGGAGAAGCCCCCGGTCACCAGCCTCGCCGACCACGACCGGCTCACCCGGGCCCTGCGCGACGCGGGCAGGATCTGCCAGGTCGGGTTCCAGGCCCAGGGCTCACACGCGCTGGCGACGCTCCGCGACGCGATCCGCACCGGTCGGCTCGGAAAGGTCACCGGCGTCGCCGCCGCCGGCACCTGGATCCGTGACGACGCCTACTACGCCCGCTCCCCCTGGGCCGGACGACGCTCGGTCGACGGACGGGCGGTGGTCGACGGCGCCCTGGTCAACCCGTTCGCGCACACCCTGATGCTCGGTCTCGACCTGGTCCGCGCCGCCGCCACGGGCGCGGTGCCGACCCGGTTCACCCTGGAGCGCTACCGCACCCGGGAGATCGAGGTCGAGGACACCGCCTGCCTCCGGGTGGAGTTCACCGCCGGTCCGCCACTGCTGATCGCGGTCACGTTGAGCGCCGCCGAGTTCCGTGAGGGCGACATGATCGTCCACGGTACGGAAGGTTCGGCGGTGCTGGAGTACCCGACCGACCGGCTGCTGCTCACCTCGGCACCCGCTGCCGACGCGGGCGCCGTACCGGGCGGGGCGAGCGCCGCGGAGAGCGCCGAACGGACCGGCCTGTTGGCGAACCTGCTCGACCACCGCCGGGACCCCTCGGGGGTGGCGCTGCTCGCCCCGCTCGACGCGGCCCGGGACTTCACCGCGCTGGTCGAGGCGATCCTCGCCGCACCGGCACCGACCCTGATCCCGAGTGGGAACCGGCACCTGCGACACGACAGCGGCAGCCCGGCCTGGGTGATCGACGGCGTCGACGCGGCGGTCGCCGCCGCCGCGACCAGCATGCGTACGTACGCGGACCTCGGCCTGTCCTGGACCACCGAGCCCCACACGGGCGACCTGTCCTGATCGTCGGGCGGGAAGCCCCCACGGCACGACGTCCGGCGCCCCTGCCGAAGGTGGGGCGCCGGACGTCGTTTCAGCGACCGACGAGCGGGTTCTCCATCAGATCGGCGGTGGGCGGCGCGGTCACCTCGACCGGCAGTCCGAAGTCACGGAAGAGCACCTCCGACCGGACCGCCGGGCTGCCGCCGTACTCGGGGCGGACGAGCGTGTAGCCGGTGAGCCGTCCCCGGTCGTCGACGGTCGCCTCGAACGGCACCGTACGCAGCTCGGGCACGTCCGGGACGTTCTGCTCGCGTACCAGGTCCACTGTTCCCCGCAAGCCCGTCCGGCCCACCCGCTCCAGGTGCTGGACCTGCCGGAACGGCTCCAGCAGCACCTCGAAGGTCGGTCCGAGCAGTCCGTGGTCACCGGGGACCCGGGTCAGGTTGGTGTAGACCCAGCTCCGTCCGGTCGCCCCGACGACGATCTCGCCGTCCCTGGTCAACTGGGTGTACGCACCATCGCCGATCAGGAGCGTGTGCTCGGAGACCGGCACGCCCGCCTCCGTCGCCTCTGTCGTGAGGTCACCGAGCCGGCGGCTGCGGTCCACGACGGCGTCGAGCTGGAACAACTGCCGACCGTCAATCGACGTCGAACGGGCGAGGATGCGGAACCGTTCCCCACCCAGCCGCTCGTACGCCCGCGCCAGCGTCTCCGAGGCGGTCTCACGTCCGCCCGCCGTGGAGTCACCGATGCCGGCGCCGAAGAGTGCGAGCAGCCCCAGCCCCACCCCGACGATCCGGAACCTCCACATCGGCACCCTCCCCGTGTCGGGCCCGATCCGGCTCCGCATCGCCAGGAGTCACTCGGAATCGGATCGCCCGCCATCGTAGCCATCCTGCGGGTAGCCCGGGCTGCCCGGATAAACCACGAATACCGCCACAGTCGTTCTAATATCAACCAGATTGGGACATAGACGACTTGGCTACAGATTGGCGCCGGGCTCGTAGGGGGGTAGGCGGAGATGACTCAGCTCGCGAGCCGGGCCGGTGACCGGACCCGGTCCGGACGTGGATTCCGAGGCGACATCGAGGGCATGCGCGCCCTGGCGGTCGTACTGGTGCTGCTCTTCCACATCGACCTCGCCGTCGTACCCGGCGGATTCATCGGCGTGGACGTCTTCTTTGTCATCTCCGGATTCCTGATCACCGGACTGCTCGTCTCCGAACTGGAGCGGACCGGCAAGATCTCCCTGGTCGGCTTCTACGCCCGGCGCGCGAAACGGCTCCTACCCGCGGCGGCCCTGGTCCTCGCCGCGTCGCTCCTGCTCACCTACCTGTTCCTGCCCCGGACCCGGTGGCTACAGACCGGCTGGGACGTCGTCGCCAGCGGGTCGTACGTGATGAACTGGCGACTGGCCACCCAGGCGGTCGACTACCTGGCCGCGAACGAGCCACCGAGCATCCTCCAGCACTACTGGTCACTCGCCGTGGAGGAGCAGTTCTACCTGCTCTGGCCACTGTTGCTGATCCTGGTCGGGGTGTGGGTGGCGCACCGCTGGCCGGGGCGGCTGCGTCCCCGGCTGCTGCTCTGCCTGGGCCTGGTCGCGGTCGGATCGTTCGCCTGGTCGGTACACCTCACCCAGAGCAACCCCGAGTCGGCGTTCTTCGTCACCACCACCCGGATCTGGGAACTGGCCGTCGGTGGCGGGCTGGCGATCCTGAGCCGGCGCCTCGTCGCGCTCCCCCGGCTCGCCGCAGTCGTCCTCGGCTGGGCCGGGCTCGCCACCATCATGCTCGGCGCGCTGCTGCTCACCGAGGCCAGTCCGTTCCCCGGTTACCGGGCCCTGGTACCGACCCTCGGCGCCGCCGCGCTGATCGCCGCCGGAACCGCCGCTGGTCAGGGCGGTCCGGGACGACTACTCGGGCTACGGCCGATCCGCGCGGTCGGGGCCATCTCCTACTCGCTCTACCTGTGGCACTGGCCGCTGCTGGTCGCCGCCGAGGCCCGGTTCGGCGAGTTGGGAGTGGGTGCCGGCCTGGTGGTGGTGCTCCTCTCCGTCGCCCTGGCCTGGCTGACCTACCGGTACGTGGAGAACCCGGCACGTCGGGCGACATGGTTCACTCTGCAACCGGTACGGGCCCTGCAACTCGGCCTGGTCTGCACCGTCACGACCGTGGTGATGGGGTTGCTCTTCCCGCTCACTGTCTGGCCGCCGGCCCAGGTGACCACCGCCAGCTCCCTGACTCCCCGGTCGACCGCCTCCGGCACGGCTCCGGCAGCCCCGACCGGGCCGCTCGGTGCCGCCGTACTCGGTCCGGAGCCACGGGACAATCCGGCCGGCGCACCGGTCGACAGGGTCGACACGATCTTCCCGGCGCCGATGGCCGCCCGCAAGGACCTGCCCGACGTGTACGACGACGACTGCCTGTCAGAACAGCAGGAGAGCAAGGTACGCACCTGCGTCTACGGCAAGCGGGACTCCGACTTCACCGTCGCGCTCGCCGGCGACTCCCACGCGGCCCAGTGGTTGCCGACCCTCCAGGAGATCGCCGAGGCGAACGGCTGGCGTGTGGTCACGTACACCAAGGCCGCCTGCCCGCTGCTCGGCATCACGGTGGCCCGGGCGGGGCGGCCCAACACGAGCTGTACCGAGTGGAACCGCAGCGTACGCGACCGGCTGACCGGCGCCGAACGGCCGAAACTCCTGGTCACCAGCAGTTCGCTCTACAGCCCGGTGCGCGACGGCCGGGTGGTGAACGGCAACGCCGGTCGGACCGCGCTCGCCCAGGGGTTCCGGCAGACCTGGTCGGCGATGGCGGAGGCGAAGGTGCCGACCATCGTGCTCCAGGGGACGCCGCAGCCCGGGATCGACATCGTCGAGTGCGTCTCCACGCACGCGGACCGGCTGACCGAGTGCACCACCGCCCGCGCCGACCTTGAGAAGGGGGTCGGCCCGATCCAGGCGAAGGCCGCGGACGGGCTGAGCGGCGTGCACCTGGTCGGTCTCAACGACGCGATCTGCCCCACCGACCGGTGCGCGGCGGTGATCGGCGGCATGCTGGTCTACCGGGACACCAACCACCTGACCGCCAGCTACGCCCGCAGCCTCTCGCCGAGGCTGCGCGCCGAAATCGACTTCGCGCTGAGCTGAGCGTCATCACCAGAGATCACGGTCGGACCACCGTACGTGATCTCTTCTTGCCATGATCGGGTGCCGGCTGGTATTCACATATCTAAACCTATGCACCTACACCATCGCGCGGAGCCGACCTGACCGGTCGGCTCTTTCGCGGCGCCGTCCGAGGAGGACCCCTTGCACCAACCCGAGCGGACAGTGTTCGGCACCAGATGGCGGGCGATGCCCGCGTTCGTCACGGCCGTCGTACTCGCGGCCACGCTGCCCGGAGCCACCCCGGCCACCGCCGCCGCTCCCGAGACGGCGACGCCGGCGACACCCGCCGCCGCGAAGGACGCCTTCGACCACGACCACCAGGCCCGCGACAAGGACAACCGCAGGGGTACGGCAGCCCCGAGCAGCGCCCAGCGCTCCGTCGCCGGCAAGGTCGACCCGTCGGTACGGTGGAACGCCCTCGGCACCCCGCACGCGCTCGGCCCCGGCACCGCCGCGCTCGCCACCGGCCTGGCCGCCGACCCGGAAACCGCCGCCCGGCAGTACCTGGTCTCCCAGCGCGACCTGTTCGGTCTGGACGCCGCCGCCGTCGCCGCCATGGACAAACTGCTGGTCCGCCAGATCGGCACCGGTGCCGTGGTCACCCTGCGGCAGCGTCTCGGTGACCTGCCGGCCGGCTTCGACGGGCTGGTCAGCATCGCGGTCGACCGGGGCAGCGTGATCCACGTCAGCTCCTCGCTCACCCGCGACAGCAGCGCCCCGGCCCCGCTCACCATCACCGCCGACGAGGCGTACGCCGCCGCCCTCGCCGACGCGGGCCTCACCGCCGACCAGGTGGCCACCCACGACCTGCGCAAGGTCGCGGTGCCGACGCCGGTCGACGGCAACCGGGCCGCCTGGGAGGTGACCCTTATCGGCAAGAGCGGCGAGGAGCCGGCGGCGTTCACCACCTTCGTCGACGGCACCGACCGCAGCGTGCTGATCCGCGAGGACCTGGTCGACTACGACTCGGACAACCCGCAGTGGGCCGTCTTCCCGGCGAACCCGCCGAGCAAGTCGCACCCGCGTCACGACGACCGGGTCGTCTGGTGCCAGAAGTGGGAACGCGGCTGTGAGCGTACGGTGAAGGACGCCGCCAGCGGCGAGGCGTGGGACGTCGACCTCGCCACCGGCACCTCCACCGAGACCACCCGGGGCAACTCGGCGAACAACGTCGTCTCCTGGGGTGCCGGCACCCCGGCGGTGCCGGCCACGCCGAGCCCGACCCGGGACTACATCTACCCCTTCACCGACCAGTGGAAGCAGAGCAGGTGCAGCCCCGACGTGTTCACCTCGCCGGAGCGCAACGACATCGACGCCGCCACCGCCAACCTGTTCGCCATGCACAACCGGATGCACGACTGGGCGTACCACCTCGGCTTCGACGAGGGCGCGTGGAACCTCCAGGCGGTCAACCTCACCGGTGAAGGACTCGGTGGCGACGCCGAACAGGGCCGCGCCCAGCAGGGCGCGCTGACCGGCAACCGGAACAACGCCAACCAGTCCACCCCGCGCGACGGCCTGCCGCCGAGCACCAACATGTACCTCTGGCAGCCGATCGCCGGTACGTCGTACCCGCCCTGCGTGGACGGCGACTACGACATGACGGTGATCGGGCACGAGTACACCCACGCGATCAGCAACCGGATGATCGCCGGTCCGGACGCCGGCATCGGCGGCCACCAGGGCGGCGCGATGGGTGAGTCGTGGAGCGACCTGCTCGGCACCGAATACCTCTACCAGCACGACATGCGGCCGGCCGGCAAGACCCCGTTCATCGTCGGCGCCTACGTCACCGGCAACAACGAGAGCGGCATCCGCAACTACGACCTGAGCCGCAGCCCGCTGAACTACTCCGACGTCGGTTACGCCCTCTCCGGCCCGGCGGTGCACGCCGACGGTGAGATCTGGGGCGCGACCAACTACCGGGTCCGCTCGGCCTTCGTCGACCGGTACGGCGACGGCAAGGAGTCGACCCAACTCGCCTGTGCCGAAGGCAAGCTGGCGGTCGACAAGTGCCCGGGCAACCGGCGCTGGTCGCAGCTCGTCTTCGACTCGATGCTGCTCCAGGCGGTCAGCCAGGTGAGCATGCTCGACATGCGGGACAACATGCTCGCCGCCGACCAGCTCCGCTTCGGCGGTCGCAACCAGGACATCATCTGGAACGCCTTCGCCGAGTCGGGCATGGGCCGGGACGCCGCCACGGTCAACTCCGCGGACACCGACCCGACGCCGAGCTTCGCCTCCCCGCACGCCCGCAACGCCACGGTCACCCTCCGAGGCAAGGGCGACAGCGCCGGTGCGCCGATCCGGCTCTACGTCGGCGAGTACGAGGCCCGTGCGGTGCCGATCGCCGACACCGACCCGGCCACCGCGCTGCCGGACACCTTCGAGATCGTGCCCGGTAAGGAGTTCTCCTTCCTCGCCGTCGCCCCCGGCTTCGGGCACTCCCGGTTCACCGAGAAGTTCCACTCGGGCGAGCGGGAGAAGTTCGACCTGGACCTGGAGCGCAACCTCGCCTCGCTCGCCGGGGGCGCGGTGATCAGCGGTGACGGGGTCAACCTCGACCAGATCGCCGACGACACCGAGACCACCAACTGGGCCTCCCTGGACGGGGTCGCCGGCAAGCGGGTGACGGTGGCGCTGCCCGGCGCGCAGACCGTACGGCGGGTGAACGTCAGCGCCTTCCTGCGCCCGGCGATCACCGGCGACGTCGACACCGGCAGCCAGAACGCGCTCACGGCGCTGCGGTCGTTCACCGTACTGTCCTGCGACTCCCGTCGGGCCAACTGCGCCGACGACGCGAACTACCGGAGGGTCTACACCAGCCGGTCCGACGCGTTCCCCGGCGGGGCGTTCCGGCCGTACACCCGGGACCTGAACCTGCGGTCGTTCGACATTCCCAAGACGACCGCGACCCACCTGCGGCTGGAGGTGACCGCCAGCCAGTGCACCGGCGGTCCGCTCTACGCCGGTGAGCAGGACAGCGACCCGGCGACCACCACCGACTGCGCCACCGGCAGTCCGTTCCGTACCCAGGTGCGGATCGCCGAGTTCCAGGCGTTCGAGCGGTAGGTAGCGGGTCCGGTCCGGCCAGAACGGACGGCCGGACCGGACCCGCGCCCGGGGCCGCGGCAGGGGCGTGACCGGAGGAGGTCAACACGGCACCCGGGCGGTCGGTGGGGAAACGTCAGCGACGTCCTCGCCGTTGGGGGCGCCAGACCGGGCCGGTGGACTCGTCGGTCTGCCAGACCGGTCGGGCGTACCCGGTCCCGTTGGTCGCGCCGAGGTCGATGGTGCCGTCGGCACCGGAATCCGCGGACCGGCCGCGCCGGCGGAACAGCCCACCGCCGGGGCGGGCGGTCCGACGCGGGTGGGCGTACTCCGGCTGGTCGACCCGACCGCCGCCACGGCTGGTCATCGCGTTCAGCAGCCGGTGCCGGACCCGCATCAGCAGGCCGACGCCGAGGAAGAGCATCAGCGCCCCGGTCAGGAAACCCGCCTGGACCAGGCCCAGCCGGCCCGAGTTCGCCGCCGGGTCGGTACGCCCGCCGCCGGCGCCGGACGCCACCGCCGGGGTGTCCGACGGCACCGGGATCAGCTCCTCGGACGCCTCCTGCTCCGATGTCGACTCCTCCGACTCGGACGGCTCCGGGGACGGGGTCGGGGTCGGTGAGGAGCGGGTCCTCGACGGGGTCGGCGCGCCCCGGTCACCCGCCACCGTCCGGGTGGCGGATCCACTGGCGAGCAGACGGGACCGGGCGTCGAACGCCTCCGCGGTGACCGTCACCCGGCCACCGGCGGCCTCGGCGGGGAAGGCGATCCGGTACTGGGCCGTCACCGTACGGTCACGGCAGAGCTGGCCGGGGTCGAGGTCGGTGTCGGTCAACCGGGCGACGTTCCCCTCCGCCTGGACCCGTACGGGGAACGAACCGGTCTCCTCGACCCGGTCCACGCGCACCTGGTCGAGCCGGAATCCGTCCACCCGCAACACCATGGACCAACGGACCTTGCGGCAGTCGCCCCGATCGGTGGTGGAGACCACGGCCGCGACGGTCACCGGGGCACCGCCCGCCGTGAACTGACCCGGCAGTTCCAGCCGGGTGTCGAATCCCGGCGCCGCGCCGGCCGGCGTACCGGTGGCGACCAGACCGACCCCGGTCACACACGCCAGTACGGCGCCCAGCCGGCCGATGAACCGACGTACCGCCACCACGCCTCCATTCACATTCCGCTGTCACCAGTCGGTGATCCGACTACTCCCCGCAACGCTAGAACGGGATTAGGTGGTGGGAAAAGGGCGAGATCCCGCACCCAGCGCCAATGAAACCCCTCACTTTCACCCGACGTAGTGAACCGGTCACCCAACCCCCGCGACACGCCGACACCCCCGCCCCGGCACAATCCGGGAGGTGTCCGAAACCTCGGCGGCGTTCGTCCGCCTGCATGCCCGCCTGGCCCCCGTCGCGTTCATCCCGGAGGTCCAACTGCACCAGGCCGACGAACCGATCGGTCTGTGGCAGCTCACCGAGGGCGAGTTCCGCAGCGAACAGCCCCCACCGTTCTGGGCCTTCGCCTGGGCCGGCGGGCAGGCCCTGGCCCGCTACCTGCTCGACCACCCCGACGAGGTGACCGGCCGGCGGGTACTCGACTTCGCCTCCGGCTCCGGCCTGGTCGCCGTCGCCGCCGCCCGGGCCGGCGCCGACCACGTACGCGCCGTCGAGATCGACCAGCGGGCCGGCGCCGCGATCGAACTGAACGCCAAGGCCAACGACGTCCGGGTCGACATCACCGTGGCCGACATCCTGGACGACGAGAACGCCGGCGACGCCGACCTGGTCCTCGCCGGGGACGTCTTCTACAGCCAGGCGATGGCCAACCGGGTGCTGCGCTTCCTGCTGCGCGCCGCCCGTGGCGGTGCCCGGGTGCTCGTCGGCGACCCCGACCGGGCCTTCCTGCCCCGTTCCCGCTTCACCGCGCTCGCCACGTACCAGGTGCCCGTCCCGCCCGCGCTGGAGAGCGTACGGGTGAAGCCCACCACGGTCTGGCAACTCGACCCGGGTCGGCCGGGCGGCGCTGGGTAGCGTAGCGGCGTGTTGTTCCGCAGCTGGGCCGTGGGAGCAGTGGACCGGCAATGGCCGGACGTCGCGACCGTCGCCGACCACGTCGACGTCGACCACCTGGTGGTGACCCGGCACGCGCTCGTCCGTCAGGTCCTCGCCGACCCGGAAACGTACCGGCCGGACAACGCCCTCGACGCGATGAGCCCGATGCCGGTCGCCGCCCTGCGGATCCTCGCCGGGTACGGGTTCCGACTGCCACCGACACTGGCCAACAACAGCGGGCACAGTCACCCGGCGATCCGCGCCATCGTCGCCGACGCCCTGCACCCCAAGCGGGTCGCCGAGCAGCAGGAATGGTTGACCGGCGTGGTCCGTACCCGGGTCGCCAGACTCGGCGCCGACCTCGCCGCCGGCCGTCCGGTCGACCTCTACGCCGACCTCGCCGCCGACCTTCCGCTGCTGGTCCTGGCCCGGCTGGTCGACCTACCCGACACCCGGGTCGAGGTGGTCAAGGAGTTCACCCGGGCCGCCCTGGAACTCTTCTGGGCCCCGGTCGACGCCGAACGCCAACGGACCCTGGCCGAGATCGTCGGCCGTTTCCACACCGTGCTGCGCGACTTCGCGGCGACCGGCTCCGGGCTCGCCGCGCGCCTGCGCGACGCCGGGCACCCGTCCGATGTGGTGGTCGGCGCGCTCTTCTTCCTGCTCGTCGCCGGACAGGAGACCACCTCGCAGTTCCTCACCCTGCTGCTGCACCGGCTCACCGCCGAACCCGAGGTACGACGCGGGCTCGCCGACGGCACGGTCGAGGTGGCCGACGTGGTCGAGGAGGGACTGCGGCTGGAGCCGCCGATCGTCACCTGGCGACGGGTGGCCGCCCGGGACACCACCCTCGGCGGGGTCGACGTACCGGCCGGGCGCAGCGTCGTACTGTGGCTCGCCCGTGCCGGCCGGGACCCGGCGGTGGTCGCCGAGCCGGAGGAGTTCCGGCCCGGTCAGCCGGGATCGCGCCGACACCTCGCCTTCGGCGCCGGCGCGCACCGCTGCGTCGGTGCCCAGCTCACCCGGATGGAAGCCGCCGTGGTGGTGGCGCAGACCGCTCCCCTGCTCCACGGCGTCACCGTCGTACGCGCCCCCTGGTGCCCCGACAACCTCTCCTTCCGCATGCCCGACGCCCTGGTGGTAAGGAAGGGCCCCCTGTTATCGGATTCCGATGTATAAGGGGCCCCTCCCAACGCCTGCCGCCTGACCGCGAATCGACGCTCGCTGGACGCCGACGGTCAGTGGACGTCGTCGGTCAGTGGACGTCGTCGGCCCAGGTCCGCCAGTCGTCGAGGACGCCGTAGAGCGCCGGGGTGAGCCAGCCCGGGGCTGAGCGCCGGAAGACGCCCGGGTCCATCGTCCCGGCCCCGTCGGGGAGCGCGCCGACCATGTTCGGCACCAGCTCGCTGAGGTTGGCCCAGTGCACCAGTTCCGGCTCGTTCGGCCAGGCTCCGAGCACCACCCCGGCCGGCACCGCCCGCCGTTCCAGCGCCTCCAGGGTGAGCGCGGTGTGGTTGAGCGTGCCCAGGCCGGCGCGGGCCACCACCACCGCCGGTGCGCCGAGCGAGACAGCCAGGTCGGCGACGGTCCACGGTTCACCGGAGGGGCGTACGCCCATCGGGACGAGCAGCCCGCCGGCCCCCTCGACCAGCACCAGGTCGTGCTTGTCGGTCTCCGCCCGTACCGCGTCGACCACCGCGTACAGCTCCAGCGGCTCTGCCGCCGCCACCCTCGCCGCGGCCAGCGGGGCGAGGGGTTCGGGGAAGTTCGCCAGCGTACGGGCGGTCAGCGGGGCGGCCAACCGGTTGACCGTGTCGATGTCGGACGGGGCGCCGGTGACCGTACCGGTCTGACCGGGTTTGATCACGGCGACCCGGAGCCCGGCGGCCTGTGCGGCGGCAGTGATCGCCGCCGTGACCACCGTCTTGCCGACATCGGTGTCGGTGCCGGTGACCAGGATCGGGCCACGCCACGAGGTGTCGCTCACCGGGCACCCTCCACGATCGGGCCACGCCACGAGGTGTCGCTCACCGGGCACCCTCCACGATCGGGCAACCACGCGGGGCGGCGGTCACGGGGCACATTCCACGATCACGTCCAGGGCGCGGTCGAACTCGGCGCGCGGCACCCCGACGTTGACCGTCAGCCGCAGCCGGGACCGGGTGTCGGGCGTGGAGGGCGGGCGGAAACAGCCCACCGCCACGCCCCGGTCGAGGCAGTCGGCGGCCCAGGTGGCGGCTGCCTCGGGACCGGGGGCGGTCACCGAGACCACCCCGGCGGCCGGGGTCGACACGTCCAGTCCGGCGTGGCCGAGGTGACGTACGGCGGTGGCGGCCCGATCGGCCAGCTCGTCCCGGAGGGCGTCGCCGTTGCGGGCCAGTTCCACGGCGGCGCCGACGCCCGCCGCGATCGCCGGCGGCAGGGCGGTGTCGTAGATGAAGGTCCGGCCGGTCTCCACCAGGTGCCGGATCAGCTCCGCCGGACCGGCGACCACGCCGCCGGCCCCACCGAGCGCCTTCGACAGGGTGGCGGTGATCACCACGTCGGGTGCGCCGGCAAGCCCGGCCTCGACCACCGCGCCGGCACCACCCGGACCGCGTACGCCGACCGCGTGCGCGTCGTCGACGAGCAGCAACGCACCGTGTCGGCGGGCCACCTCGTGCAGCCGGGCCAGCGGGGCGAGGTCGCCGTCGACGGAGAAGACCGACTCGGTGACGACTACCGCCGGCCGGCCCGGTGCCGCCGCCAGGGCGTCCGCCACGGCGGCCACGTCACCGTGCGGCGTGACCACCGTCTGGGCACCGGAGAGCCGGCAGCCGTCGATCAGCGAGGCGTGGTTGTGCGCGTCGGAGACGAGCAGCGTACGGGGGCGGACCAGGGCGCGTACGGCGCCGAGGTTGGCCAGGTAACCGGAGGAGTAGACGAGCGCACGCGCGGCACCGAACCAGTCCGCGAGGGTCTGCTCCAGCGCGGAGTGCAGGTCGGTCGAACCCCGGACCAGTCGGGAACCGGTGGCGCCCAGCCCGTACGTCCGCAGCGCCTCGGTGGCCGCGGCGGTGACCGCCGGATGGTGGGCGAGCCCCAGGTAGTCGTTGCCGGCGAGGTCGACCACCGGATCGGTCGCGCCCCGGGGGCGCAGCCGCCGGGTCAGTCCCGCCTTGGCGCGTAGCTGGGCACGCCGGTCCAGCGCTTCCAGCCAGCTCGCCACGTCGACTCCTCGTCTCCCCGTCCGCCCCGCCCGACCGCCCTGAGGGAACCGGCCCGACCGGCGAAAATTACCACTTCGGCCGGAACCGACCCGGGCGGCAGGCCGGTACGCCACGGGCGTTCCCGGCCGGCGGCAATAGGCGACGGTCACCCTAGCCGGTCCGCGCGGCACCGCCGCACGCGACGGCACCGGTGGACACGGTCACGCCAGCGGCCGGCGGCTCCCATCGATACTCGAACCGCCTTGTAGGGTACGACCATGCCAGAGATCCTCGACCGGGCGCGTGCCCAGGTGCTCGGTGAAGGCGTCGGCCTCGACGAGGCCGGTGTGCTCGCCGTACTGCGCCTTCCCGACGAGCACCTGCCCGCCGCCCTGCAACTCGCCCACGACGTGCGGATGCGCTGGTGTGGTCCGGAGGTGGAGGTCGAGGGGATCGTCTCGCTGAAGACCGGCGGGTGCCCCGAGGACTGCCACTTCTGCTCCCAGTCCGGGCTCTTCGCCTCGCCGGTGCGTTCGGTCTGGCTGGACATCCCGTCGCTGGTCGAGGCGGCGAAGCAGACGGCGAAGACCGGGGCGACCGAGTTCTGCATCGTCGCGGCGGTGCGCGGTCCGGACGCGCGGCTGATGAAGCAGATGCGCGAGGGTGTGGCCGCGATCAAGGCCGAGGTCGACATCCAGGTCGCCGCCTCGCTCGGCATGCTCACCCAGGAGCAGGTCGACGAGCTGGTCGACATGGGCGTGCACCGGTACAACCACAACCTGGAAACCTGCCGGTCGTACTTCCCGAACGTGGTCACCACGCACTCCTTCGAGGAGCGCTGGGAGACCCTGCGGATGGTGCGCGAGTCCGGCATGGAGGTCTGCTGCGGCGGCATCCTCGGGCTGGGCGAGTCGGTGGAGCAGCGGGCCGAGTTCGCCGCACAGCTCGCCGAGTTGGACCCGCACGAGGTGCCGTTGAACTTCCTCAACCCGCGTCCGGGCACCCCGCTCGGTGACCAGCCGGTGGTGGAGGGGAAGGACGCCCTGCGGGCGATCGCGGCGTTCCGACTGGCGATGCCGCGTACGATCCTCCGGTTCGCCGGTGGCCGGGAGATCACCCTGGGCGACCTGGGTACCCGTGACGGGCTGCTCGGCGGCATCAACGCGGTGATCGTGGGCAACTACCTGACCACGCTGGGCCGTCCGGCCGACGCCGACCTGGCTCTGCTGGACGAGCTGAAAATGCCGGTCAAGGCCCTCTCCGCGACGCTCTGAGCAAGGACGCCTGTGATGACGACGACCGGACTCTGGTGTGACCGGTGCGGGCGTTCGACCGGGGACGGCTCACACGACGGCTGCACCGCGGCCCGCGTGCTGGAGCCGCCCCGGTTCTGCCCGCAGTGCCGGCGCCGGATGAAGGTGCAGGTCCTGCCGACCGGCTGGTCGGCGGTCTGCGTCGAACACGGCGAAACCCACCAGGCCGAACAGGGCTGAACCCACCCCGCCGACCTGCTCGGGGGATGTCACCGCTGACCCGCGCCCACCGCCACGGGCAGCGGAAACAACGCCTCGATCCGCCAGCCGGACGGGACGACCGGGCCGTAGACGAGGTCCCGCCGTACGCGCTGATGTCCCCGGGCAAGGCCGCGCAGGCCGAAGCCCGGGGTCGCGCCGACGTGATCACGCCGCTGGTCCGGCCGTGAGCACCTCCGGTCCTAGCGTGCGCGGCGCCGTCGCCGGCGGATCAGGACGATCGGCAGTGCGAGCAGCGCGGTGACCAGCCACAAGAAGACCACGGCCGCCCACTCGACGGCTCCGACGTCGTCGACGAGGAACATGCCGAAGGTCGCCAGAGCGCTGAAGCCGCCCATGGCGACCGTGGCGATACCGCTGATCACCATGGCGGTGACGGCGGGCCAGCCGAACGGCTGGAGCGGCGGTTTCGCGGCCGATGGGGTCGGCTGGGGTGCCGGGATCTGCTCCGGTGTCCGCGCCTGCATGTCGACCCGCCGGTCGGCCGGGACCTGCCGGTCCAGGATCGGGATCGCGTCCGGGTGCAGGTGGAACATGGTCGGCTCGATCCGGATCCCGATACCGTCGTGACCGATCGCCTGGCGTGCCCCGTCGGGCCAGGCGAGCAGCACGGCGGTTTCGGCGTACCGCACGGTGAGCGGGCCGCCCGGGCCGAGGAGGCTGATCCCGTCCGCGCCGAACCGCAGCTCGGCGTCGCCCTCGATCGCGGCGTACGCCGTACCCGGGAGGGCGTGGGTGGAGTGGGTGGGTGCCTCGACGAACCCCGCCCAGTCCGCCCGGCAGCCGTCCGGCACCATCAGCAGCGCGGACGACATCACCTCCCGGGCCACCTGGTGCAGGTCCGCGACGGTGACCTGCTTCAACTCCGACCGGTACTGCTCGATGCTCAGGTTGGGGTGTCCGACCAGCAGGTTGAAGGCGAAGCTGGGAAGCCGCGCGGCGTGCACGGCGGCGGAACTGAGCGCTTCCTCGACCTTGCCGACGTGGGCGTCGAGGTCGGCCTGCGCGATCCGGCCGACGTTCAGCTTCGCCAGTACGTCGACGAACCCGCCGAGTACCGCCCACTGCTTCTCCGGCAGCGCGTCGGCGAGGGCGCGGAGACTGGCGTAGCCGTCGCCGCGCGGTTCGTAGACGGCGGTGGCGGTGTACGAGAGCCCGTCCTCCTGCCGCAGCGAGCGGAACAGCTCCCGTTCCAGCACCTCGGTGAAGGCACCGGCGGCGGTGCTGCGGCGTACCAGCGCGTCGACCGCGACCGCCCGGGATCCGTTGGTGAAGTACGCGGGGGTGGTCGGCAGCGCGGACGACGCGGCCGGGACCGGGTGTCGCCGACCGGCCGGCAGCGGCAGGCGCAGGCCGGCGGGAATCCGGTCACCGGCGATCCAGAGTACGGCGTTCTCCCGGGTGAAGTAGTGGCTCGCCCAGGCACGCAGGTCGTCCGGGGTGAGCATGGCGAGCCCGAACTCGGGGTAGCTGACCAGCCCGTGATCGCGGGCACCGTGCCGCCAGAGCGGCACCCCGTCCATCACGCCCCGCGACCGGCTGCTCCACTCCGTACGCAGGATCTCCTTCTCCATCTCCAGGCGTTGCATCGGCAGGTCGTGCAGGTTTCGGCAGACGCCGACGAGGAAGGTGCCGATGTCGGTCTCGGAGCCCTGGAGCTGGAAGGAGGTGGTGACCGGGCCGGTGGCGCCGTTGAAGTGGTAGTCGGAGAGGGCGATCGGCGCCAGCGTCAGGTGTTCCAGCAGGTGGGTGATGCCGCTGCGGGCGAGCGTCTCGTCGGCGGTGCCGACCCGGAACACCAGTCCGGCCTGCATCGGCCCGTCGGTCGGCGCGAGCAGCGTCGGTACGCCGTCGACCTGGAACTCGCGGATCATCGCGCGCCACCCTTCGCGTACGCCTCGGCACGGAGCCTCTGGAACACCTCGGAGGCGTCCCCGAGGGCGTCGAACATCCCCACGCTGGCGACGTTGCCGGCGTTGGCGAGGACGGTGAACTGGGTCGCGGCCGAGCGCCAGTCCCCGGTCAGGCAGAAGACCATGGCGAAGCTGCTGCGGGTGCCGACCCAGCCCCAGTCGTGCCGGAAGGCGGGGTGCCAGACCGAGCGGCGAGCCGCCTCCTGGATCTCCTGCCAGACCTCCATTCCGAGCAGGTACTGCTCGGCCTGTTCCAGGGTGTCGAGCTCGAAGGCCCGTTCCAGGTGACCGTCCAGCACCACTATGGCGTTCTGCGCGCCCTCGGGTGCGGCGCGCATGCAGTCCCGGGCGAAGCTGTGCACCGCGTCCCAGGTGCCGCCCCACTTCGGGCAGAGCTTCTGGAGCAACGACTCCTGGGCCAGCACGTGGTGGGGGTCGTGGCGGGCGAGCCGGTCGTAGCGGCGCCGCGCCTCGGACTGTCCCATCTGGAGCCCCCGCGCCGTGGTCACCCGCCAGGACCAGGCCGGTACGTAGCCCGGGTGCCGGGCGGTCACGTCGATCAGGATCGTCTCGGCCTGGCGCAGGTAGGCGTGGAACTGGTCGAACTGTTCCTGGCTGACCTGGTTGGCCCGCCGGCCGCTGCGGATCTCCCAGCCGACGATGACGAGTCGGGCGGCGAGCATGGTCGCCGACAGTGGATCGCCGGGCCGCTGGGACACCGCCCAGCGGAGGAAATCCTCGGTCCCTGGCACGTCGGCGGCGACATTGAGCAGGCGCGACACCGTGGCCGCGTCGCGGCCGGCGAAGATCCGTTCGACGGTCTGCCAGTCAGTCCCGCTCAGCGCCGCACGCAAGGGAGTCACCTCGGGAAAGGCGGCTGCGGGGTCGAAGTTCGGCGCGGGAAGAGGGGCGGGCATTGCGGGATCATAGGTGATCACGAACGCCCCTGGGATCCCCTCAGCGGGCACCCGCGTCGGCGTACCGGAGGACGCGTCGGCGTACCCGCGACTGGCCGACCACCTACCCGTCCCCGGGCCGGGAGGCGTGGCCGTCCGCGGACGGCGGCGACGCCTCCCGGCCCGTACGCGCGCTCCGCCTCACCTGGGACGACCGGAGGAGCCACCCCGGGGAACGCACCGGTCCGGTCACGCAATGGTGCAGGTCGCGCCGTTCAGGGTGAATGCGGTCGGCCTCGGGTTGCTGCCGGTGTGCGTACCGTTGAAGCCGAAACTGGTGGACGCGCCCGGCGCCAGGGAGCCGTTGTAGGACAGGTTCGTCGCGGTGACCGTGGTCCCGGCCTGGGTCACGGTCGCCGACCAGGACTGGGTGACCCGTTGTCCGGCGGCGTAGGCGAAGACCAGGCTCCAGCCGTTGATCGCCGCGCTGCCGGTGTTGCGGATGGTGACGGTGCCGGTGAAGCCGCTGTTCCAGTCGTTGGTGCTGTAGCCGACCTGACACGCGCCACCCGGTCCGGCCGGCAGCGTGGTCACGCTGACCAGGCCGGACGCGGCCGAGGAGTTGCCGGCACCGTCGCGGGCCACGACGTAGAACTGGTACGCGGTGGACGGGGTGAGCCCGGTGACCGCCAGCGACGCCGTCACCGGTGACCCGACGAGGATGTCGGTCGCGCCGGCCTCCCGGTAGACGTCGTAGCCGGCGAGTCCACTCCCCCCGGCGTCGGTGGACGCGGCCCAGCCCAGGGTGACACCGCTGGCGGTGACCGCCGCGGCGGTGGGAGTTCCGGGCACGGTCGGGGCGGTGTTGTCCGGGGTGGTCGGACCCGGTTCGGCGCCCCAGACCCGTACCCCGCCCTCGTAGAGCGGCACGTTCGCGTTCGGCCCGGCGGTGGCCTGGTACGACGGGTCGTTCGCCGGATTCCAGGTGCCGCCCTCCGGTACGCCGATCTTGAACTGGACCTCCATCCGGTGCGCCGACTGACCGGCCGGGGCGATGGTGTACCCGGCGCAGTTGACCTCGACGTACCAGAGGTCGCCGGACGCCTGCCGCGCCGCGCTCGGTGACGGGCAACCCTGGGTGTAACCGGCGGTCACCTCGATCGCGCTGGTCCCCTCCCGACGGAAGTAGTAACGGAAGGTGGCGGCCTTGAGCGCGCGCGCCGGGAACGCCGACTTGTTGTAGACGATCGCCTTGATCCCGGTTGACCGGGTCTCGTTCTGCATCACCGTGGTCTCCACGGTCAGCTCGTCGATGTCCGGCGGCTCCGGCTGTGGAAAGTTCGCCAGCGCGGTGCCGCCGTACTCGCGGTAGAGCCGGACCAGCGCGGAGGTGAAACCGGCGTTGTAGTCGGTGGCGACCTCGTTCATCACGTAGTCACCCCGGCTGTCGGTGTACGCGTCGTTCGGCGCGGACGGTCCCCCGACCAGCGCACCGTAGAGCACGTGTCGGGTCTGGACCGGTACGGTCTGGCTGTCCCACCAGGAGCCGTGTGCGGTGCGGTGGTGCGGGTTGCGGGGCGGGTTGGCGCCGAAGCCGATCAGGTAGCTGGATTGGCGCGGGTTGTCACCGAGCGCGTAGTTGATCTGCTTGACCGCGAAGTCGTGGTAGCGCGCCTGACGCGCGGTGTCGGAGGTCCGGTCGGCGTAGACCAGGGCGGCGAAGGCGGTGTTGGCCGCGTAGCGCAGCGCACCCCAGGTGTCGAGCACGGCCATCCCGCCCGGGGAGGTGCGCACCTTCTCCCCGTTGACGCCGACGGTCCAGTAGTCCAGCCAGCGGTTGGCGTCGTCGACGTACTTCTGCCGGCCGGTCAGGTTCGCCAACAGCACGTACGTGCCGAACTGTTTGTTGTCCCAGGCGACGGTCCACTTGTAGAGCCGGGTGGTGGACTGCGGTTCGGTGCCGAGCCGGTCGTACTCGCTCTCCGCCTTGGCCAGGTACGCGGCCTCACCGGTGGCCCGGTAGAGCCAGACCGCACCCCAGACCAGTTCGTCCTGGTATCCGCTCCAGGAGCGGTAGAAGCTGGTCACGTCGGTGATGCACTCGTGGTAGGCGCGGCGCACGGTGTCGGCGAAGGTGTAGAGCTGCCGGGCGTGGCTGACCAGCCGGTCCGCGTAGGCCGGGTCGGTGGGCCGGAACACCATCGACGAGGCGGCCATCGCGGCGGCCGTCTCACCAGCCAGGTCCGCGCCGCCACAGCTCGCGTCGATCTTGTACGCCGGCCGCGCCATCGGCAGCACCTCGGCCGGCCCCCACCACTTGTGGTCGTCGTCGCCCTTGCCGATCTGTCCGTAGAGGACATTGGGCGACGGGTGCGCCTTGATGAAGTAGTCGTTGACAAAACGCAGGTTGTTCAGCAGGTACGGCAACTGCCCGGAGGCGGCGTACCCGTCCCGGTACTCGACCGCACCCCAGGCGAGCATGGTGGCGCTGAAGGCCATCGGGAAGCCGAACTTGACGTGGTCGCCGGCGTCGTACCAGCCGCCGGTCAGGTCCAGGCCGGCATCGGCGCCGTCGGTGAGCGCGGAGTCGCCGCGCCACGGGACCCGGTTCCAGTCGGGCAGCGCCCCGGACTGCTGAGCCTCGTAGAAGTAGAGCGACTTCTGCAACGCCTCGGCGTAGTTGTAGGCCGGCGCGACGGCGACCGCAGCGGTGCCGAGACGAGACGCGTCGAGCGCGACCGCGCCGCCTGTCCGGTCGGCGCCGGTCGGGACAGCGGCTGCCGGGCCGACGGGGAGAAGGGCCGCAGCGGTTACCGTGAGTAAACCGAAAGTGGCGACTGCGCGGTACCACCGTCCGGGCCGGACCCTACCGGTGGGCTGGCCAAGTTGACCTTTTGGCCAGGCCGGCGTGATGCTGGGCAACACTAGACTCGCTCCTGTCCGTGGAGCCGCGCGCGGCAACGCGTAGCGGAGGACATTGAAGGGGCGGATGTGGGCGCATCCGCCCCTTCGCCCGTCCCGGGCCAACGCGTACACGACGGCATGATGTGGGCTTGCGGGAAGCCACGGGAGCGCTCCCATGGACATTTGTCAATGTAGCCGGCCTGTTGCCGCTTTGTGAAGGGTCCCCGGGCCCGCCGCGCGGAGCGACCCGGCCCGACCGACCGCTCCGGTCAACTACTCGACGCCGACTGCTCGACGCCGACGCGAGCGCCAGTGACCAACCGGTGGGCCGGAACGTCCTGGGATACGGGCGTACGGTTGCCGCCCGGCCCCGACCCGCGAGACAGTACGCGCAGATCAGCGGTGCCATCGACGCTGCCGCTCTTGCACTCGTCACGAGTTCCAGGAGGCAACGATGGCACTACGTCTCGCCGACGGCACCGGGTGGCAGGAGACCCTCGCCCGGGCGGTCACCGCGACTCCCGAGGCATTCGACCCGAACACCTCGGGCCCAGCCACCCTCCGCAACCTGGTGCAGGGTGCATGGCAGTCGGTCGGCACCCCGGCCCCGGTCCGTACCCCGGTCGACAACACCGTGCTGGTCAACCTTCCCCGACTCGACGGCGACTCGGCACGCGCCGCGGTCGCCTTCGCCGTCGAGGAACACCGCGACTGGGCGAGGACGCCACTGACCGTACGGAAGGCCCGGGTCACCGAGGCCCTGGACGAGCTGACCATCCACCGCGACCTGCTGGCCCTGCTGCTGGTCTGGGAGATCGGCAAGCCGTGGCGGCTGGCCTGCGCCGACGTCGACCGGGCCCTCGACGGCGTCCGCTGGTACGTCGAGGAGATCGACCGGATGCTCGCCGACGGCCGCGAACCGCTCGCCGGCCCGGTCAGCAACATCGCGAGCTGGAACTACCCGATGAGTGTGCTGGTCCACGCCGAACTGGTGCAGCTACTCGCCGGCAACGCGGTCATCGCCAAGACCCCGTCGCAGGGCGGCGCGGTCTGCCTCACCGTGGCGCACGCGCTGATGCGCCGCGCCGGCCTGCCCGCCACCCTCGTCTCCGGCGGCGGCGAGGATCTCTCCGAGGCGCTGGTCCGGGCGCCGGAGATCGGCGCGGTCGCGTTCGTCGGCGGTCGCTCCAACGGCGGCAAGGTCGCCGCCGCGCTGCTCGACTCCGACAAGCGGCACTTCATCGAACAGGAAGGGCTGAACGCCTGGGGCGTCTGGGAGTTCTCCCAGTGGGACATGCTCGCCAAGCACCTGAAGAAGGGCTTCGAGTACGGCAAGCAGCGCTGCACCGCGTACCCCCGGTTCGTGGTGCAGCGGGACCTGGTCGACCGCTTCCTCGACATGTACCTGCCGGTGGTGCGCTCCGTACGCTTCGGCCACCCGCTCGCCGTCGCGGACGACTGGGTCGACGGCGACGCCCTGCCGGAACTGGACTTCGGGCCACTGATCAGCGGCGCGAAGGCCGACGAACTGCGCCGCAAGGTCGAGGAGGCGGTCCGGGGCGGCGCCATCCCGCTCTACCGTGGCCGACTCGACGGGGCACCGTTCCTCGACGGCCAGGACACCTCGGCGTACGTCGCGCCGGCGGTGCTGCTCGCCCCACCCGGCCGGTCCCGGCTGATGCACGCCGAGCCGTTCGGCCCGGTCGACACCATCGTGGTGGTGGACACCAGGGACGAACTGCTCGCCGCGATGAACGCCTCCAACGGTGCCCTGGTCGCGAGCCTCGCCTGCGACGACGAGGACGAGGCGGCAAAGCTGGCGGTGGACCTACAGGCGTTCAAGGTCGGCATCAACAAGCCCCGGTCCCGGGGCGACCGGGACGAGCCCTTCGGCGGTCGCGGTGCCTCCTGGAAGGGTGCCTTCGTCGGCGGCGACCTGCTGGTGCACGCGGTCACCCAGGGCGTCCCCGGACAGCGGCTCTTCGGCAACTTCCCGGACTACAACAGCTACCCGGCCACCTGAGTCGCGACCGGCCGGGCCCGACCGGCCAGCGGTCGACCTCCCGGAACCGGAAAGAGGGTTCCTTCCTGCCGTCCCACAGGAAGGAACCCTCTTCCCTTCGCCCCAATCAGGCTGTTCCGGCGGCCCGGCACCGCATCGGTGCCGGGCCGCTGGGGTCTTGGTCCGTCACGGCCACCAGGGGCACGGTGACGGTCATCAGGTCGCCGTCGGTGTCGACCGGCTCCAGCCGCCCGACCCGGTGCAGCACCCGGAGCAGGCCCAGGTTGTCCGCGTACGCGTGGGCCACCAGCACGGCATGGCCGGACCGCCCGGCGTACGCGACCAGCCGCCGGGCCAGCGCGCCGCCGAGGCCGCGCCGCTGCCAGTCCTCCTCGACCAGGAGCGACACCGCGCCGGCCACCCCCTCGCCGACCAGGTTCGCCATCGCCACCACCCGTTCCGGGGTGCCGTCGACACCGCCGGCCACGGCGAGCAGGGTGATCCCGCGCGCCGGCTCCAGCAGTCGACGCAACCGCTGCGGGGTCGGTTCGGTGGCACCGAGGTAGCGGTGTCGCCGGCTCTCGGCCGAGCAGCGGGAGTGCATCGCCGCCACCGCCGGCAGGTCGTCCCCGGTCGCCGGTCGTACGGTCAGCTCCGCCCCGTCCGGCAGCACCAGGGTCACCTGCTCCGAAGCCCGCCGCTCCACGTTCGCGGCCAGGTCGACCAGCGCCTGCGCGCGGGCGTACTCGGCCGGGGTGAACATCGGAGCGGCCCGGAGCACCTCGTAGGAGCCGCCGGCCGGGTCGGCCAGCCGCATCGTCTCGGCACCGGCCCGGGGCCGGTCCTGCCCCGGTGCCGGGCGCCAGGTGACCGTGTCGGCACCGAGCAGGGTACGCAGCACCTCGCCGAGTGCGTCCGGGTCGCGTACGAGCCGGCTCGCCAGGCCCAGTGCTCGGGTCGGCTGGTCGACCAGGCCGCGCGCCTCACTGCGCGCCACCCAGCAGTCCCGCCCGCGGCCACGTTCCACCGCGGTGACCAGGTCGGCCGCGGTGAGTCGCTCCGGCGCGTCGACGAGGAAGTCGTCGAGCGCGCCCGCCTCGGTGGTGTGTACCTGCACGGTGAGGATGTTGACTCCGCGCAGCGCGAGACTGGCGGTCAACACCGCCAGGTATCCGGGCCGGTCGTCGACCGTCGCCCTGATCCGCCATAGCGCCATCCCAGCTCCTCTCCCGGAACCCGCCGGCCCGCCGGCTGGTTCCACTCCGGGAACCCGCCGGCCCGCCCCGGCCGGGTCTCCCGGGTCACCCGCTCAGCGCTGAGCGGTCACGATCTGACGGCCGCCGGAGGTGCGCTGACCAGGTCGAGCCGGTCACCGAGAATGACCGCCGCCGCCCGGACGAGCTGCGCCACCCGGTCCACCTCGGTGACGTGGAAGCCCGCCGCCGACAGGCCCTCCGTGTCCACCCGGGCCACCATGAGCACCAGCCCGGCCCGACCGAACGGTGCCGCCACGTAGTGCGTGCCGACCGGCCCGTCCATGGCACGGGCCCGCAGCGGTGTCACCTCCGGCAGGGTCAGCGGACTCGGCGCACGCCAACTCGCGTACGCCACCGCCGGTGCCCCACCGGGCGCCCCGGGGAGCGCCGATCCTCTCCGGGACGCCCAGTCGGCCGGAACCACCGCAGCCGCCGCCCAGTCCGCCGCCAACAGTCCTGGCACGGCGTCGACCAGCGTGGCCAGCCCGTCGGCCGGGTTCCCCGCCACCTGCGCCAACAACTCGGCGTCCTGGCCGCCGCTGGTGGGCGCGCCGATCGCCCGCCAGACGCCGTCCACCTGCACGCCGGGAATCGCCGCCATCCCGGCGAGCAGTCGTTCGACCCGGGATGCCCCGGGCCAGACCACGGTGAAGTCGTCGACCGCCCGCCCGCCGAGCCGTTCCAGGACCACGACCTGGACGATGTCGGCACCCGCCACGCCCAGCGTGCGGGCCACCTGCCCGAGCGCGCCAGGTCGGTCGGGAAGCGTCACCCGAACCCTCAGCAACATCTCTGTTCTCCCGTCGAACGAGTCAGCGCGGGAACCCCGGGCCTGTACGCGGCATCTGGTCGCCGGCTTACCTGGTCCAGGGTGCCCGCAGACCATTTCGCCCCTGTTGCCGCACCGTGTCTCGGCCGCAACAAGCCGTCCTTGACAAGTTAGTCAAGCTGCCATCAACTGTTCGGATGACCGTGTCGGATTCGCACCCACCGGGTCCGACCGCACGCGATACTGGCCCACCTGCTCACCCGACGGGAGCCGGTCTGGATCTCGACCGGCTCACCGACCACCTTCGGGTGCACCGGCCGGAGCTGCTCGACGGGGCGCTGACGGCCCGGTTGATCGCCGGGGGTCGATCCAACCTCACCTACCGGGTGCACTCCGGTTCCCGGCAGTTCGTCCTGCGCCGGCCGCCGCTGGGACACGTACTCGCCACCGCGCACGACATGGGTCGCGAGTTCCGGGTCATCTCGGCGTTGGCCGGCAGCGGTGTCCCGGTGCCGGCGACACTGCTGCTCTGTCTGGATCCCGGGGTGGTCGGGGCGCCTTTCTACCTGATGGAGTGGGTGCCCGGGGTGGTCTTCCGCGACCGCGCGCAGACCGACCGGCTCAGCGGAGCCCAGCGGCGCGGACTGGCACTGTCCATGATGGACACCCTGGCCACCCTGCACGGGGTCGACCCCGCCCTGGTCGGTCTGGCCGACTTCGGTCGACCAGAGGGCTACCTCGCCCGGCAGGTACGTCGCTGGGGCGGTCAGCTCGACCAGTCACGCAGTCGTCCCCTGCCCGGTGTCACCGAGTTGCGGGAACGGCTGGCCGCGAGCGCTCCCGAGGGGGCCACCGCCGGCCGCATCGTGCACGGCGACTACCGCCTGGACAACCTGCTCGCCGAGCCCGCACCCGATCCGGCCACGACCACCGCCACGGACTCCGCCGCCCCGACCGCCACCACGGCGCCACCGGCCTTGGCGACCATTCGGGCGGTGCTCGACTGGGAGATGGCCACCCTCGGCGACCCCCTGGCCGACCTCGGGCTGCTGCTGACGTACTGGGACGTGCTCGGCGACCGCGACGAGACGGCCGGCAACCCGGTCGCCGACGGGCTCGGGCCCCGGGCCGGCTTTCCGTCCGGCGCCGAACTCATCGACCGCTACGCCAGCCGCGCCGACGTGGACGTCGGACCGCTGGACTGGCACATCGCGCTCGGCTGCTTCAAGCTCGCGGTGATCTGCGAGGGCATCCACTACCGGCACACCCTCGGGCAGACCGTCGGCGACGGGTTCGACCGGATCGGCGAGATGGTGCAACCGCTCGTCGCGCACGGGCTGGCCGCCGTCGGGCGGGGTTGATGCGGTGGCCGCCGAGCCGTGACGGCACCGACCGACGCGACAGGGAGACAGACTGATGGAGTTCGGATTCGACGCCCGCACCGCCGAGCTGCACGAGAAGTTGCACGACTTCCTGGTGGGGCACATCTACCCGGCCGAGCCGGTGCACGCGGCCCAGGTGGCCGAGGAGGCCGATCCGTGGTCCCGGCCGCCGGTGCTCGACGAACTCAAGGCCGTGGCCCGGGAGCGCGGGCTGTGGAACCTCTTCCTCCCCGACCCCGGGTACGGCGCCGGCCTGACGAACCTCCAGTACGCACCGCTGGCCGAGCTGACCGGACGCAGCCCGCACCTGGCGCCGGAGGCGCTCAACTGCGCGGCCCCGGACACCGGCAACATGGAGTTGCTGGCCGAGTTCGGCTCGCCGGCCCAGCGGGAGCGCTGGCTGCACCCGTTGCTGGACGGGGAGATCCGCTCGGCGTTCTGCATGACGGAGCCGGAGGTGGCCTCCTCGGACGCCACCAACATCGCCACCCGGATCGACCGTAAGGGCGACGAGTTCGTGGTGAACGGGCGCAAGTGGTGGTCGTCCGGGGCGATGGACCCGCGCTGCGAGATCTTCATCGTGATGGGCAAGACCGACCCGGACGCCGACCGGCACCGGCAGCAGAGCATGGTGCTGGTGCCCCGGGACACCCCGGGTGTGACGGTACGGCGCGGCATGACCGTGTTCGGTTACACCGACGGCGCCCACGGTGGCCATGCCGAGGTGAGCTTCGAAGACGTACGGGTGCCGGCGGAGAACCTGATCGGCGGCGAGGGCAACGGTTTCGCGATCGCCCAGGCGCGACTCGGGCCGGGCCGGATCCACCACTGCATGCGCCTGGTCGGGATGGCCGAACGGGCCCTCGAACTGCTCTGCCGGCGTACCTCGCAGCGGGTCGCGTTCGGCCGGCCGCTCTCCGAGCAGGGGGTGATCCGGGACTGGATCGCGGAATCACGGGTTCGGATCGAGCAGGCCCGGCTGCTGGTGTTCAAGACCGCCTGGTTGATGGACACGGTCGGGAACCGGGGAGCGCACAGCGAGATCCAGGCCATCAAGATCGCCACCCCGGCGATGGCCGAGTGGGTGATCGACAAGGCGATCCAGGCGTACGGCGCGGCCGGCGTCAGCCAGGACACCCCGCTTGCCGCACTCTGGGCCCAGGCCCGGACGCTCCGCCTGGCCGATGGCCCCGACGAGGTCCACCGCGCCTCCCTCGCCCGCCGCGAACTGCGCCGCTGGGCCCCGTCCTGATCCCCGCCAGCGGGAGGGGTCAGGCGGAGGCGCGGTGGACCAGGTGGGTGTCGAGAAGGACGTACGGGGTCTGGAGGTCCTCGCGGCGGATCCGGGACATCAGCAACCGGGCCATCTGCCGGCCCATCTCCTCCACCGGTTGGTGAACGGTGGTCAGCGGCGGGTCTGCCTGACGGGCGATCGGCGCGTCCTCGAACCCGACCACCGCCACGTCCTCGGGCACCCGCCGACCGGCGTCCCGCAGGGCGCGCAGCGCACCGCAGGCCATCAGGTCGGAGGCGACGAAGACCGCATCGAGGTCCGGGCACTGCTCCAGCAGCCGCCGCATGGCCGAGGTGCCGCTGCTCTCGCTGAAGTCCCCGTACGCGATCAGGTGTTCGCTGACCGGCCGGCCGCTGGCCTGGACCGCCTGCCGGTAGCCGGCGAGCCGGGCCACGCCGACCGCCATGTCCTGCGGGCCGGCGATCGTGGCGACCCGGGTCCGGCCCCGCTGGACCAGGTGTTCCACCGCCTGACGGGCACCGCCGGCGTTGTCGACGTCGACGAAGTAGGCGGCCTGGGCGCCCGGTTGCAGCATCCGGGCGGGCCGTCCGCCGAGCACCGCCGGCAACGACCGCTGCTCCAGCAGGGTCGGGAGCGGGTCGGCGTCGTGCAGGGAGAGCAGGAGTACGCCGTCCACGTGCTGCGGAGTGAGGTGGTGCTCGACCCGTTCCCGCTCGGCCGGTGACTGGGCCATGGCGAGCCAGAGCTGCATCGGGGTGTCGAGCAGGCCGGAGCTGATGCCGCGCACGATGCCGGCGAAGAACGGCTCGCCGAAGACCCGTTCCTCCGACTCCGAGACGACCAACGCCACCGAGTCCGTACGCTGCGTGACCAGCGCGCGGGCGGCGCGGTTGGGTACGTAGCCGAGTTCGGCGATGGCCTGCTGGACGGCGGCCCTGGCCTCCGGGCTCACCTGCGGCGAGCCGTTGACGACCCGGGAGACCGTTCCCCGGCCGACCCCGGCACGGGCGGCAACCGCGTCCAGGGTGGGCCGCCCGAGTGACCGGGTGCGCTGGGTTGTCATGGTCTGCTCCTCCGACGTTGGGGTGGGTCGGCACCGACTCCGTCGATGGGTCGGTGCCGGCACCCCGCTTCTGACTGGCCTGGTTATTGTGCGGCCAGACCGTTACGTCGGATCACGTCGGCGTACCACCTGGCGCTGGACTTGGGGGTACGAAGCTGGCTGTCGTAATCGACGTGGATCATGCCGAAACGCTTCGTGTAGCCCCATGCCCATTCGAAATTATCCATCAGGGACCAGGCGAAGTATCCACGCAACGGCACGCCCGCCTCGATCGCGGTGTGGCAGGCCCGGAGATGGGCGTCGAAGTACGCTACCCGGTCGACGTCGTCGACCTCCCCGTCGACCACCTCGTCGACGAAGGCCGCCCCGTTCTCGGTGATGTAGAGCGGCACCTCCGGGTACTCCCGGTGCACCCGCTCCAGCACCTCGACCAGGCCGGGGGCGTCGATCTCCCAGTTCATGTCGGTCACCGGCACACCCCGGGTGACGAACCGGACCTGCTCGCTGCCGGGCCAGTTCGACGGTGCCCGCCAGTACGGCTCCGGCTCGACCCCCTCGATCGGTGCGGCCACCACGTGCCGGCTGTAGTAGTTGATCCCGAGCACCGAGAGCGGGGTGGAGATGATCTCCATGTCGCCCTCGCGTACGTGTCCGAAGTCGGTCACCTTCGCCAGGTCCTCGACCACGTCGGCCGGGTACTCCCCGCGCAGGATCGGGTCGAGGAAGAACCGGTTGGCCAGTCCGTCGATGCGGCGGGCGGCGTCGACGTCGGCCGGGGTGTCCTGCTGGGGCGAGACCGCGTACAGGTTGAGCGTGATGCCGAGTTCGTGGTCGGGCCGGACGTCCCGGATCGCCTGGACGGCGAGACCGTGGCCGAGCATCAGGTGGTGACCGGCCTTCACCGCCGCCTCCGGGTCACTCAGCCCGGGGGCGTGCGCCCCGGAGCCGTAACCGAGGAAGGCCGAGCACCAGGGCTCGTTGAGGGTGGTCCAGTAGCGGACCCGGTCGCCGAGGACGTGGTGGGAGAGGGCGGCGTACTCGGCGAAGCGCTCGGCGGTGTCCCGGGCGGGCCAGCCACCGGCGTCCTGCAACGGCTGCGGCAGGTCCCAGTGGTAGAGCGTCACCCATGGCTCGATGCCGTTTTCGAGCAGGTCGTCGACGAGCCGCTGGTAGAAGTCGACTCCCTCGGGGTTGGCCCGTCCGCTGCCGTTGGGCTGGATCCGGGGCCAGGAGAGCGAGAACCGGTACGACTTCAGCCCCATCTCGGTCATCAGCTTGATGTCCTCGCGGAACCGGTGGTAGTGGTCGCAGGCCACGTCCCCGGTGTGCCCCAGTTTGGTCAGGCCGGGGGTGTGGCTGAACGTGTCCCAGATCGACGGGGTACGGCCGCCTTCGGTTGCCGCACCCTCGATCTGGTACGCCGCCGTGGCGGCACCCCAGAGGAAGGTGCTCGGGAAGATGAGCTGGTTGGTCACGACTTGACGGCGCCTTCCATGATGCCGCCGATGATCTGGCGGCCGAAGAGAATGAACACGATGAACAACGGCAACGTGGCGATCAGGGTGCCGGCGAAGATCTGCGAGTTGTCGGCGAAGTAGGCCGAGTTCAGGCTGCGCAGCGAGATCTGCACGGTCGGGTTGGCCGGGTCGGCCAGCACGACGAAGGGCCAGAAGAACTGGTTCCACTGTTCCATGAAGGTGAGCAGGCCGAGGACGGCTGCGGCCGGCCGCAGCGCCGGGGCGACCACGTGCCAGTAGACGCGCCAGGTGGAGCAGCCGTCGACCCGGGCCGCCTCGATCAACTCGTTCGGTACGGCCTGTTCGGCGTACTGGCGCATCATGAAGATCCCGAAGCCGCCGATCAGGAACGGCACGGTGACCGACGGCATGGTGTTGAGCCACTCCAGCTTCGCCATCAGGATGTAGAGCGGCAGCACACCGAGTTGGATCGGCACCATCATCGAGGCGAGGATGATCAGCAGCAGCGCGTTCTTGCCCTTGAACCGGAGCTTGGCGAAGGCGAACCCGGCGAGCGAGCCGAAGAACACGGTGGCGACGGTGATCGTGCCGGAGACGAGGAACGAGTTCATCAGTCCCTTGACGATGTTCGCGTCGCCGTTGGCCAGTACCCGTTCGATGTTCTCGCCGAGCTTGCCGCCGGGAAGGAACGGCGGCGGCCAGGAGTTGGCCGCGTCGTTCGTACGTGACGCGATGACGATCATCCAGTAGAACGGGAAGAGCGACAGGATCACGGCGAGGACGAGGCCGACCCAGGTCAGCGGGCTGGCCTTCCAGAGCCGCTCGGCCCGGTTGCGGGGGCGGTCCTTGGTCGGGGCGAGCGGCGAGGGCCGGGGCCCGAGCGTGGTGGTGGTCATTCTCGCGTCCCTCACTTGTCCGAGCTGATGCGACGGGCCAGCAGGTAGTTGATGGTCGACATCAACGCGATCAGTACGAAGAGCACGAGCGCGACCGCACCGGCATAGCCCCACCGGAAGCGGGTGTTCATCACGTCGAGCAGATACATCGTGATCGTCTGGAACTGGCCCTGTGAACCGCCGGAGATGCCGCCCGAACCGCTGGTGAACAGGAGCGGTTCGGTGAAGAGTTGCAGGCCCCCGATGGTCGAGATGATCAACGTGAAGATGATCGTCGGGCGGAGCTGCGGAATGGTGATCGACCAGAACTGCCGGGTCTTGGAGGCGCCGTCGAGCGCCGCCGCCTCGTAGACGTCCTTGTTGATCGACTGCATGGCGGCGAGGTAGATCAGCGCGTTGTAGCCGATCCAGCGCCAGTCGACCATCGTGGAGATGGCGAACCAGGAGGCGTACCGGTTGGCCCGCCAGTCGATCGGGTCGATGCCGACCAGGTCGAGCAGCCAGTTGGCCAGCCCGAACTCCCGGGCGTAGAGCATCGAGAAGATCAGCGCCACCACCGCGGTCGAGGTGATGATCGGCATCGCGATGGCCATCCGGAAGAAGGTCTGGCCCTTGATCTTCCGGTTCAGCGCGTTCGCCAGCAGCAGCGCGATCAGCAGTTGCGGGACCGTCGACATCACGAACATGCCGAACGTGTTGACCACCGCGTTCCAGAACTGCGGGTCCTGGGTGATCAGCTCGACGAAGTTGTCCAGCCCGACGAAGCTGATCGTGGCGTTCATCGGCGACCGGTCGGTCAGCGCGATCCAGACGGTGTAACCGATCGGATAGGCGCTGAAGACCGCGAAGATGACGAAGAACGGAAGGATGTACAGGTAGGGCGAGACCTTGAGGTCCAGCCGGGTGAGCGTACGACCACGGGTGGGCCGGGGCCGCCGCTCGTCGTCCGCCGAGCGGCTGTGCCGGCCGGCCGCCGGGGCCGGGTCGAGATCCAGGCTCATCGGAAGTCCTTCAACTAGGGGTGACGTCTCACGCCGGGGTGGCGCCGACAGCGGGTACCTGTCGGCGCCACCCGTACGTACGTCACTCACCGGGTCACTTACCGGCGGCCGCACCGTTCTTCAGCGCGTCCTGCCAGGCCGCGTCGGCGGCCTGCCCCTGCTCGACAGCGCGCAGCGCGTTCTCCACCGCGGTCCGTACGGCCTGGTTCTTCGGGCCGAGGTAGACCGGCTTCAGGTCGGTGGCACCGGCGGCGAAGATCTTGCCGATCGGCGCGTTGCTGAAGTAGTCGTTGGTCGCGGCGGTGACCGCCGGGTCGTTGAGCGCGGCCGGCTGCGAGGGCAGGTTGCCCAGCTTCTTGAAGACCTCGATCTGGCTCTGCGCGCTGGTCAGGTACTTGGCCAGCTCCGCCGCCGCCTTCTGGTGCTTGCTCGACTTCGGCACGGCGAGGAAGCTGCCGCCCCAGTTGCCGCCGTTGCCGGGGGCCTTGGCCACGTCCCACTTACCGGCCGCCGCGTCACCGGCCTGGCCCTTGATCACGCCGGTCATCCAGGCGGGGCAGGCGATGGTGGCGAAGGTGCCGTTCTTGAAGCCGGCGTTCCACTCGTTGGAGAACGACTGGAGGTTGTTCGAGAGCTTCGCGTTGATCATCTTGGTGGTCAGGTCGAACGCCGTCTTGACGTCCGGGTTGCTCGACAGGACCAGCTTGTTGCTCTTGTCGTAGTACGTGTAGCCGGTGCCCTGGCCCGCCACCTGGCTCAGTACGACGTTGAAGAAGTTGGTCGCCGAGTCGACGAACTTGTTCTTCGAGTCGGCGGCGGCGAACTTGGCCCCCTGCTCGATGAAGGCGTCCCAGGTCGGCCAGAGCGCACCGACCGCTTCCCGCTCGGTGGGGAGCCCGGCGGCCTTGAACAGGTCGCTGCGGTAGCAGATCGCCATCGAGCCGACGTCGGTGCCGAGGCCGAGCACCTTGCCGTCGGGGGTGGTGCCCTGCTCCCACTTCCACGGCAGGTAGTTCGCCTTGAGGTCGCCTGCGCCCTCGTCCGCGAGGTTCACGAACTTGTCGGCCTGCGCGTAGAACTGCACGATCGTGCCCTCTTCGAGGGCGACGACGTCACCGGCGCCGGAGCCGGCGGTGATCTGCTGGGTCAGCCGGGTGTTGTAGTCACCGAGGCCGAGGCCCTTGCCGCGCTCCTGGATCGTGACGTTCGGGTGGTCCTTCTTGTACTGCTCGTACAGGCCCTCGTACCCGAAACCCTGGTCGCCGAAGACGTCGACGATCAGCGTGACGGGCGCGTTGGGATCGGCGGAATCTCCCGACGAGTCGTCGCCACAGGCCGTCGTGGCGAACACCGCGACGGACGCGATTGCGATAGCCGCGAACCGCCGACGGCGGGACGTGACGCTCATCCTGACCCCTCTCAGGTCGCATGTATGTGTGGTGGGGGCGGTGGTGCGGGTTGGCGCGGGAACGGCTGCCCCGGTGGACGTCGTGCTCGGTCGTGTGGCGCGAGACACAGTGGCCGGGAGCGCTCCCATGAGATTGCCGTTGGGTTACCGGAGTGTCAATAGCCCGATGGGAGCGTTCCCATTTCGTTACCGCCACGAACCGGGTCAGCGCGGGCAAAGAAGGTGTGCTAACGGCAGCCAGCTACCGGTTCCAGCCACCGGCAAGGGCCGGAACGTCGCGCGGGCTCAGCAGAGGCGGCGGGCGAGCGTGGTGGCACGATCGGCCACGAACGCCTCGGCGTCGAACGGGCGTCCGATCCACTCCCGCATCGGCTCATGGTCCGGATGCCCGGAGTCGGCGAGCGCGACCAGGAAGGTGCGGTAACCGAACGGCCCGCCGACATCCTCGGGCGGGCAGGCGCGGGCACCGGTCACGCAGATCGGGTAGCGCTCCCCCGGGTCGGCACCGAACGCGTCCTCGACCGTGATGTCGTGCTCCCACCAGTCGCCGAAGTCATAGGTGTAACGGAACCGGCTGCCCTTGCCGACCACCGCGTCCAGCCGGGTGTCCAGCTCGTCGCGCACGGTCAGCTCGCCGTCCGGGTCAGGTTCGCCGTACTGCAACCCGTCGATCTCGAACGAGTGCAGGTGGCAGTCCTGCCAACCCATCACATGCTGGAGGACGCGGTGCAGTCGGTCCAGGGTGTAGCCACCCGGCACCAGCACCCGCCGCCACACCAGGGGCGTGACATCGGAGAGCGAGACCTTCAGTTGGAAGATCTGCCGTTGCGGGCTCGACAGTTCGCGCACCATCAATCAATACCATGCAGGTCAACGCCACACCGGAGACTCAACCGAATAGCCCCGGATCTATCTGTCGGGTAACCGACGCGACTCGCCCGCCGCGACTCGCCCGACGCGCCGGGAGCCGCAAGCGATCCCCGAAGGGGTCAGAGGACGGCCCCACCATCGCTCGCTGGCAGCTCGGCGGGCAGTTGCGACAGCTCCACTCACACAGGATCTCGAAGCCATCCAGGTCGTCGTCACCGGCCAGGCGACCCGCAGCTTGCCACCGGGCGGCGGAACTCCGGCCAGACGGGCCGAGGTTCCGCTTCCCGATCGTCTGTTTCGATGGGGCTCAGGTGCGGAACGGGCCGGTGACGCAGTACGTGATGCCGCCGGAGGAGGAGCCCGAGGTGCCGCGCTGGGACGAGAAGTACAAACGGTTCCCGGCCGGGGTGAACGCCGGACCACAGATCTCCGACGAGCCCTGGCCGGTGATCCGGAGGAACACGGAGATCTTGTCGTCCGGCGTGATCACGCAGATCTCCATGTTGCCGCCGTCCTCGGCGACGTAGAGGTCACCGAAAGAAGAACCGGTGATGTTGTCGACACCGGTCAGCGGTGCCGAGCCGGGGCTGACGAGGTTGTCGTCGTAGGCGAGCTCGTAGGTGCTGTTGGCGAGGTTGAGCTGCCAGACCCGGTTGTCGCCCTTCGTGGTGAACCACAGGGTGTTGTCGGAGTAGTGGCAGCCCTCCCCGCCGTTGAACGACTTGGCGCCGGATACCTGCGACCGGGTCACCGTCGGGGAGCCGTCCGGATCGGGTACGGCGGCCCAGGTGAACGAGCCGGACGTGGCGCTGCCGGCGACCAGCACCTGGAGCGCGCCGGCGGACAGGTCGCCCCAGGTGTTCGGGATGAAACGGTAGAGCTTGCCGTTGGTCTCGTCCTCGGTGAGGTAGATGACCCGCCGGTCCGGGTCGGCGGCGGCGGCCTCGTGCTTGAACCGACCCATCGCCGGACGGACCACGGCGGTGCCGCCGAGCGGGTACGTCTCCCACACCCGGCCGAGGCTGACCTCCTCGCAGGACAACCAGGTGTTCCACGGGGTCTTGCCACCCGCGCAGTTGTTGTTGGTGCCGGACAGGATCCGGGACGCCCCGGTGACGGCGCCGTTCGCGTCGAACAGGATCCGGGACGCACCGCCACCGGAACCCGCGCTGGTCTCGGAGTTGGAGACGTAGACCCAGCCGCTGCCGTTGGCGTACACCGCGCCGCCGTCGGGCGCGCTGTGCCAGGTGTACGAGGTGCCGGGCACGACCTGGCCGGAACGGGCGACGATCTGGCTGGTGAAGCCGGCCGGGAGCTGAATGCCGTGGCTGTTGGCCGACTGGAGCGGACCGTACGGGCCGGTTGCGTTCTGCGCCGGTGCCGCGTACGCCGCTGACCAGGCGGTGAACGGCAGCGCTACCGCGCCTGCGCCGAGCACGGTGGCACGCAGCATGTTCCGTCGATCCATCTGGACCTCCTTGAGGATGGGTCCGAGGAACGTAACGTTCCGCTGTTGCGGGGAAACGATACGTGAATGAACGACCGTCATCGATAGATGAACGATCGGGCGGTTCGCCGGGCGGCGGGCTACGTGAATGGTCCGACAGGATCCAGCGCCGACGTCGTGCTCAAAAGACGCGGGTGGCGCCTTCGGCGCGGGCGCGGGATTCGGCGGTGCCGGGCGCGAGGTTGTGGCAGAGGATCACCGACGCGCCGGCGAACAGCGGGGCGAGCAGCCAGATCACCGGCTGTTCCTGCCCTGCCGTGTCGACCAGCACCCGGTCGCCCGGCCGGAGGTCGCGGGACGCGGCGATCCCCTGGGCCACCGTCGCCCACTCCCGGTAGCTGGTGCCGTCGACCGTGGCCGCGTCCGTGGGCCTGACGGAGGCGTACGCCGGCGCGCTGTCACCGTGCCCGCGGACCTCGACCAGGTAGTCCCGGTAGCCGGCGGGCACCTCGCGCATCGGTTCCGCCCCCGGTGCGAGCCCGAGCACGAACTGGTGCGCTGCCTCGGGCACGTCCTCCAGCCAGTTGTCGATCCGGTGGTGCGCCACGAAGGTGACGTCGGCCGGCAGGTCCGCACCCGGGCCGATTCGCGGCAGACCGGCGGTGGCGACCAGGTGGTAGGCCACCGACACGCCGGCCGACCAGGCGCCGAGCAGCACTGCGGCGGTCTGCCAGTGTGGCGGGAGAAGCACCGCCGCGCGGTCACCGGGATGCAGGCGGCAACCGTCGACGAGCAGATTCGCCGTCCTGGCCGCCCACCCGCCCAACTCGGCTGCGGACAGCTCGATCCGCTCTCCGGTCGCGTCGTCACAATAGGTGAGCAGTGGTCGCGAGGTGTCGACCGCCGCCGCGTCCAGCAGAGCGGGAACTTCCTCGGTACGGCGTGCAGCAGTCACGTCCATCGGGGCGACGATACCGAATCCCACCCGAAAGGGGCTCGCCCAGAGCGGTAACACGAATTTGTCGTACATCAAAAACGATGTACGTACTCGCCTGGAGAGGTAAGGGAAAGAAGCGGTACCGCGTCTGGCGAGGTTACACATCGTGACCGGAGCCGGGACAGGCGACAGGAACGGGCGGCGGCGGCCCGGGAGTGGGACGGGCGGGGTCAGTCGGCGCGGGTCTGGACCAGGGCGTCGGCGAGCGGGATCTCCTCGCCGACCGCGACCTCGGCGAAGATGAGGGCCGTCATGGCCACGTCGAAGTCGGCCGGGTCGACGCCGAGCCGGGGCGGCAACGCGTGCAACCGTACGTGCAGTTCCGCCAGGAGTTCGGCGGCGCCTTCGGTGTCGATCGCGCCGGTGAGCAGCGCGTCCAGCAGGGTTGCGCCGTCGAGTCGTTCCAGCACCAGGTCCGGGCCGTCGGCGGCGTGGACCACCGGCACCGGATAACCGAGCGCACTGAGGTACGCCATGAGCGCCGCCTCGCTGGCGGTGTCGCCGCCGTCCCGGTAGCGGCGCAGAACCCGCGCGTCGTCCAGCGCGAAGACGTCGGCGTCCCGGCCCGACGCGAGAAGGGTTCCGTCGCTCACGGCCGCGACGCTAGCCGCCCCAGATCGCGGTCGCCCACTCGGGATGATCGACGAACGGATTACGGTTGCCCTGCCAACGGTCGTAGATGAGCTGATTGCGGCGCTTCTCGAACGCGTCCGGCGGGTCCGCCCGGTTCCACCGCAACAGGACCGAGAGCTTCCCGATGTACGGGGCACTGCCGTTGCGTACGGACTCGTTCGGCTCCAGGTTCGGCCAGCCGTCGCCGCCCTCGTACCTGATCGCCATGTACATGATCATGCGGGCGACGTCGCCCTTGACCGCGTCACGCGGCTCCCACGAATCGCCGTCGGTGAAGTTGCCCGGCGCCTCCCGAACCGGGCTGCCCCCGTTGTCGAAGTCCTTGTTGCCCCGATCCGAGTTGACCGACACGTCCTCCGGTCGCAGGTGGTGCAGGTCGGTGCCGGGACCGGTCGCGGTGCCGAAGTCGCCGTGCGACTTGGCCCAGACATGCTCACGGTTCCAGTCGTCCGGGTCGCCCCCGTTGACGTCCTTGCGCTGCGACCGCCCGCTGTAGAGCAGGATGACGTTGCCCGGGTTCGCCGGATCCTGGTCCGTCTCCTTCAACGCCTCCCACGCCTGGTCGTACGTGACCGTCCGCTGCACGCTGATCACCTCGTGCAGGGCGGTACGCAGCGCAACACCGGACTTGCCGACCGCGCTCGCGTAGTACGTCCGGTCGTAGTCGTCGCCGCCGGGCGTCGTACCGGGCGTCGGGGTGGGGGTGGGCTCGGCGGGCGGCTCGGAACCGTCGACGCTCATCGCGGTCGGGTTCTTCAGCCCCCCGTGCGAGAAGTACGCCGTCAGGGTGCCGGTGACGGTGACGGCGCGTCCCCGCGACGACGGGTTGGACCGGAGACCGAAGGTGCTCCGGTAGGAACCGGTGACCTGCACGTAGAGCATCTTCGCGGTGGCGGGCTCACTGGCCAGGTCGGCGATAGCGATCGCCGTGTCCGAGGTGAAATCCGCGCGGAGCACCGTGTCGGTCGCCGTCGGCTGACCGACGACATAACCGGTGACCGAAGCGGATCCGCCGTCCTGGGACGCCAGTGCCTCAGCGACGGTCAGGGTCTCCGACGAGGCCGACATCGCCACGACCGGCACCCCGACACCGAGGACGAGCACCAGCCCGATCGCCAGCCGCCACGAGCGTGAACCGGCGATCCGCTTCAGGTCCATACCCGGCCATGCTAGTGGAGTCGACTGTGCTGGGATGGCACGAGTCGATCATTTGGAGCAGCGTCATGACAGTCGGCTCGGCTGGTTCACCGTCGACGCGCTACCCGAGCCGCCGCACTCCCAACTCCCGCCGACCCTGGAGCTGTTCGCCACAGGTCGGGCCGACCAGCGGGCCCGAACCGACCGTACCGCATAGGGTTTCGACATGATCTGCCGAGCGTGCCGCGAACGGCGGCATGACCAGTGCCCCGGCCGGAACTGGTGCGACTGCCAGCACCGGGTCCCGGTGCCGACCCCACCGGTCACCGGCCCGGCCGGCGAATGAACGACCCGATGCAGGCCGAGTCGACGCCACTCACACCGGGCGAGGCCGAGTCCCTACCGAAGACGCCGGGCGGTGACGGCACCGGTCCGTCGATCCCGACGACCGACCCACGGGTCCCGATCCGCCGCCTCTGGCCGGCGCCGGACGACACCCCGCTGGACGACGCCGCGCTCGCCGCGCTCTACGGCCGGACCGAGAAGCCGCACCTGCGGGTCAACTTCGTGTCGAGTATCGACGGCGCGGTGGCGGTCGACGGCTTCTCCGCCGGGCTCTCCAGCGGGCCGGACAAGCGGGTCTTCGGCGTACTCCGGATGCTCTGTGACGCCCTGGTGGTCGGTGCCGGCACCCTGCGCCAGGAGAACTACGGTCCGCTCCGCCTCGACGAGCGGCGCCGGGCCTGGCGCCGCGCCCACGGGTTGCACGAGTACCCGACCCTGGTCGTGGTCTCCGGAGCGCTGGACCTCGACCCCGGACAGGCGGCGTTCGCGCAGGCACCGGTCCGCCCGCTGGTGCTGACCCACGGCCGGGCCACCCCGCCGCCGGGGCTGACCGCCGTCGCCGACCTGATCCGGGTCAGTGCGGACCCGTTGGACCCGAAGACCCGGTTCGAGGAGTCCACCGAGATCGGCCTGGTGAACCAGGTCGGCGTGGTCGACCAGAACGACCGGATCGACCTGGTGGACCGGGTCGACCTCACCGCCGGACTGGCCGAACTGCACCGCCGTGGTCTGGGGCAGGTGCTCTGCGAGGGCGGACCGTACCTGTTCGGTTCGCTCACCACCAGTGACCTGGTCGACGAGGTCTGCCTGACCGTGGCGCCACTGCTGGCGGGTGCGGGAGCCGGGCGGATCACCGCCGGGACGCCGAGCCCGCCGCGCGGGATGGCGCTGCGGCACCTGCTCGCCGCCGAGTCGACCCTGCTGCTGCGCTACGCCCGCGACTGATCGCGCCGCCCCGCCCGGCCGACCCCGGGCTGGGTGGCTGGCCGGGTCCCTGCGCCGGGTAGTTCAGCCGGGCCGGCGAAGAGGTCGGTCTGCTCGTCGACCCGCAGGTCGGCGGCGGTGTGCGGTGGGGCGGGACGCTCGGTCACCGGCAGCCGGGAGTACAGCGGTGTCTTGGGGTCCGGGCCCGGGCGGGAGGTGACCGGGCAGGTCACCATCTGGATCGGCGACGGCGGCGGGTCGAAGCCCCGCAGACCCCAGCGGACCCAGATCGGCATCCGCCCGGCCTCCGCCTCGGCCAACAACTTCTCCACCGACCGGCGCCGGTTACCACGGTCGATCTCGATCGCGAGCGGTGGCCCGTCCGGGCGGGCGCAGGCGACATCGAGGAAGGAGTGTCGGTGTGCGTACGGCGGGGGCAGGGGCAGGACACTGGCCGCGCGGCGGTAGACCCGAAAGCCCCGCCCCACCGCCCAGTCCGCGATCTCCTCGACCAGCAACTCGGTGACCTGCTCCGGGGTCCGGTCGAGGAAGATGAGCGCGGAGATCCGCTCGGCCAGCGAGGCGGCGATCAGTTCGGCGTCATCCGGGGCAACCTGCACCGTGCCACGCTAGCTGGCTCAGAATCCCCGGAACACACCCTCCGGGTCGTCGTTCAACGGCCCCCGTGGACGCGGCGGAGGTTGTCGATGCCCACGTCGAGGGCCGCCTCCAGGTGGGTGAGCCGACCGGTGGAGAGCATCATCGTCACGCCGCCCTGGATCCCGGCGATCAGGGCGGCGGCCGTACGGTCGGCGTCCAGTTCCGGGTCGATCTCACCGATGCCCTGCATGTGCCGGATCCCCACGACGATTTCCGACTGCCACTGTCGGATCAGTTCGTGCACCACCGCCTGGGCGCCCGGGGTGTTGCGCCCCAACTGCGACACCAACACGTTGAGCGGGCACTGCTGCCCCTGTGCGCGGTAGCGCGCCACCACCGCGTCCCGCCAGGCGTGCCACGCCGACCAGGAGGTGAGGTCGCCGAGGAAGGGCTGCTGGTCGATCAGGACCCGGCCGGCCTCGTACCGGGAGACCGCGAGCAGCAGCTCCTCCTTGCCGTCCGGGAAGTAGTGGAAGAGCTGGCTCTTGCTCGTCCCGGTGCGGGCGCGTACGTCGTCGAGGGTGGTGGTGGCGACGCCGCGCTCACGGATCTCGGCGGCGGCGCCCTCGACGATCCGCTGCCGGGTGGCGGCCCCCTTCGGGGTCAGGTTCCGGGTCACCGCTCAGCTCCTTGGTCTGGACTTGCGGGTCCAGATTATCGCGGAGGCAGCCGCCGGAGCACCACACCGCGATCGACCCAACCAGGGCGCCAATTCACCGTAGACCGAAAACTTACGGGCCGCAAAACCGCCAACTACCTTGAATTACTCATGTTGCTCTATGTCTTGTGCAGTGAAATGTTTCGATCCATACTGCGGAATGTTTCACCACCACCGGTCGATCGGCAAGCCTCGCACCCGGTCGACGCAGCCAGACGAAAGGAAGACGCATGAGACGACTCGCCCGCCTGCTCGGCGCCGCCGGAATCGCGGCGGCGTTGGCGCTGCTCAGCCTGGCGGTGGCCACCCCACCGGCGGCGGCGGCCACGTTGACCGAGGTGACGAACTTCGGCACCAACCCGAGCAACCTGCGGATGCACCTCTACGTGCCGGACCGGGTCGCGGCCCGACCAGCGATCCTGGTCGCGGTGCACTACTGCACCGGAACCGGCCCGGCGTTCTACTCCGGCACGCAGTTCGCCTCGCTCGCCGACCAGTACGGCTTCATCGTGATCTATCCCTCGGCGACCCGGAGCGGCCAGTGCTTCGACGTCTACTCGCCGCAGGCGCTGCGCCGTGACGGCGGCAGCGACCCGGTCTCGATCCTGTCGATGGTCCGGTACGTCCAGCAGCGTCACAACGGCGACCCCGACCGGGTGTACGCGACCGGCGTCTCCTCGGGCGCGATGATGACGAACGTCCTACTCGGCAACTATCCCGACGTGTTCAAGGCCGGCGCCGCGTTCGCCGGCGTACCGCACAGTTGTTTCGCCACCACCGACGGCTCGACCTGGAACAGCCAGTGCGCCAACGGGCAGGTGATCCGTACCGCCCAGCAGTGGGGTGACCTGGTCCGCAACGCGTACCCCGGATACACCGGAGCGCGTCCGAGGATGCAGCTCTGGCACGGCACGAACGACGAGACGCTGCGCTACCCGAACTTCGGCGAAGAGATCAAGCAGTGGACCAACGTCCACGGGCTGAGCCAGACGCCGACCTTCACCGACACCCCGCAGTCCGGCTACACCCGGACCCGGTACGGCGGCAGCGGCCCCACCGCGCCGGTCGAGGCGATCAGCATGCAGGGCGTACCGCACAACCTGCCGGTGAACGCCGCCGAGGCGATCCGGTTCTTCGGCCTGAACACCACCACCCCGCCGACCACACCGCCGCCAACCAGCACCCCACCGCCCACCACCCCGCCGCCGACCACCCCGCCGCCGACCACCACTCCGCCGCCGGCCGGGGGCGGTTGCGCCGTCGGTTACACCGTCAACGCCTGGAACACCGGCCTGACCGCCGCGATCACCATCAGCAACCGGGGCAGCGCCCCGGTCAACGGCTGGACCCTGGCCTTCACCCTGCCCGGAGGCCAGACCATCACCTCCGGCTGGAACGCCTCCTACAGCCCGAGCAGCGGCGCGGTGAGCGCCCGCAACGTCAGCTACAACGGCACGATCCCGCCGAACGGCTCCACCAGCATCGGCTTCCAGGCCACCCACACCGGCAACACCGGCCGGCCGGCGTCGTTCACGCTCAACGGCGTCGCCTGCACCCTCACCTGACCCCCGTCCCGTCCGGCTCCCGGCCGGGGTGACGCGACAACTCCCGACGAACCGCCGGGCGCCGGGCGCCGGGGGCTGGGGGCCGCGTCGCGTCACCCCGGCCGGGGCGGCGAGGTGACACCCACCACCGCCGGCACGGGCCGACCCCGCCGGCAGGCGCGTCGACTTGGCGCGCTGTCGTACGGGTGGGGCAGGATGCATCTCGTGTTGTATCTCCCGCGAAAGTCGATCATCATCGCCGGCGTAGGGCTCCCCGCCGCGCAGGGACCGGCCCGCCGGCCGGGTCCGGTCAGGGGCCGGCGATGAGCGACCCGCTGGCCGGCGGCACGCCGGACAACCCGGGCGAGGAGGTCGGCCGGGTGCTCGGCACCGCCGACGCCACCCCGTTGCAGTTCTGGACCGCGGTCGCCCCCGGCAGCTACCTGCAACTCGACGACGTGGTGGTGACCCGCCGGGAGCTGCCCGACCGGGAACCGGTGACGATCGCCGGCGTGGTCACCCAGGTCCGGGCCCGGCACGAGGGCGCCCAGTTCGACTCCGACGTCTTCGCCATCGCCGACGGCACCCTGCCGGCCCAGGTCCAGGAGGCCGCCGAGATCACCACCACCCGGGTCGACCCGGAGTTCTACGTGCCCCCCTCCCCCGGCGCGCTGGTGCACCGGGCCCAGGGCGAGGCGCGCGACTCGGCGCTGCACTTCGACCGGATGGAGCGGCGGGTGCCGATGGGGACCGGCCGGGACGGGGTGCCGGTCTTCCTCAACGCCGACTTCCTCGACGGCAGCCGGGGCGCACACGTCTCGATCTCCGGCATCTCCGGGGTGGCGACCAAGACCAGTTTCGCCACCTTCCTGCTCTACTCGGTGTTCCGCTCCGGCGTGCTCGGCGGCGACGCGGTCAACGCGAAGGCGCTGATCTTCAACGTCAAGGGCGAGGACCTGCTCTTCCTGGACCACCCGAACACCCGACTCGACGCGGCCACCACGGCGGCGTACGCGAAACTCGGGCTCACCGCCGGCGCCTTCCCCGACGTGCGGGTCTACGCCCCGCCGAGGGCCGGGGACGCCTCCGGCACCCCGGACGTCAGCAGCCGATTGACCGGGGTGGACAGCTTCTACTGGACGCTGACCGAGTTCTGCGCCGACCGGCTGCTGCCGTACGTCTTCGCCGACGCCGACGACGAACGGCAGCAGTACACGATGGTGGTCCACTCGGTCACCGCCCACCTGCACCGCTACGCCCAGCCGGCCGATGGCGGGGTGAGCATCGACGGAGTCCGGGTGCACTCCTACCCCGACCTGGTCGACCACATCGTGGAACAGCTCACCGACGAGGAGACCCGTTCCACCTGGGCCGGCAGCGCGATCAACACCGGCACGGTGAACGCCTTCGCCCGACGACTGATCAACAGCAAGAAGGACCTGGGCCGGCTGATCCGGGGCGACCTGGCCACCCGCCGCCCGCACCGGATCAACACCGCCGAGAGCGCCCAGGTCACCGTCGTCGACCTGCACAACCTGCCGGACCGGGCGCAACGCTTCGTGGTCGGTGTGACGCTCAAGACCGAGTTCGAGAACAAGGAGAAGACCGGCACCGCCAAGCCGCTGCTCTTCGTCGTCCTCGACGAGCTGAACAAGTACGCCCCGCGCGAGGGCTCCTCCCCGATCAAGGAGGTGCTGCTCGACATCGCCGAGCGCGGCCGTTCCCTCGGGGTGATCCTGATCGGTGCCCAGCAGACCGCCAGTGAGGTCGAGCGGCGGATCGTCACCAACTCGGCGATCCGGGTGGTCGGCCGGCTCGATCCGGCCGAGGCGTCCCGCCCCGAGTACGGTTTCCTCCCCCCGGCCCAACGCCAGCGGGCCCTGCTCGCCAAACCCGGCACGATGTTCGTCAACCAGCCGGACATCCCGGTCCCGCTCTGCCTGGAGTTCCCCTTCCCCGCCTGGGCCACCCGGGTCTCCGAGGCCGGCCAGGCCCCGTCGGAGACGCTGCGCTCGATCACCCAGGCGGCCGACCCGTTCGCGGTGGTCGGCTCCGGGGCCGGCGCGCTGACCGACGACGACATCCCGTTCTGAGGACCCCCCGTGAAGATCCTGCACACCTCCGACTGGCACATCGGCAAGGTCCTCAAGGGACAGTCGCGGGTCGCCGAGCAGGTGGCCGTGCTCGCCCAGTTGGTCGAGGTCGCCCGCGCCGAGCGCCCCGACCTGGTCATCGTCGCCGGTGACCTCTACGACACCGCCGCGCCCACCCCGGAGGCGACCCGGCTGGTCACCCGTGCGCTGACCGCGCTGCGCGCCACCGGGGCGCAGGTCGTCGCGGTCGGCGGCAACCACGACAACGGCCCGGCACTGGACGCGTTGCGACCCTGGGCCGACGCGGCCGGGGTGGCGCTGCGCGGCAGTGTCCGGGACAGCCCGGACGAGCACCTGGTCGACGGGGTGACCGACGGTGGCGAACGGTGGCGGCTGGTCGCGCTGCCGTTCCTCTCCCAGCGGTACGCGGTCCGCGCCACCGAGATGTACGAGCTGACCGCCGCCGAGGCGAACCAGACCTACGCCGACCACATCGGACGGCTGTTCCGGCGGCTCACCGAGAGCTTCACCGAACCGGACCGGGTGCACCTGGTCACCGCCCACCTGACGGTGGTCGGCGCGACCACCGGCGGCGGCGAGCGGGAGTCGCAGACCGTGCTCGGCTACGCGGTTCCGGCGACGGTCTTCCCGACCAACGCCCACTACGTCGCCCTCGGCCACCTGCACCGGTCCCAGCAGGTGCCCGGCCCGGCGCCGATCCGCTACAGCGGCAGCCCGCTGGCGATCGACTTCGGCGAGGAGGAGAACCACCCCTCGGTCACCATCGTCGAGGTGACCACCAGCACCGCCGCCAAGGTACGTCAGGTGCCGATCACCGCCGCCGCACCGCTGCGTACCGTCCGAGGCACCCTGGCCGAACTGGCCGAACTGGCACCACCGGAGGGCTGGCTGCGGGTGTACGTACGGGAGACGCCCCGAGCCGGGCTGCGCGAGGAGGTGCAGGCGCTGCTCCCCCGTGCCCTGGAGGTACGGGTGGACCCGGAGCTGCTCGCCGCCGCGAGCCGTACCCGGGCGGCGCCCCGGGCCGGCCGCTCCCCGCGTGAACTCTTCGGCGACTACCTGGACGGCCGGGAGCCGGAAGCCGACGACGTACGCGACCTGTTCGACGAGCTGTACGAGGAGGTGGGCGGGTAGTGCGTCCGCTCCGGCTCGACCTGGCAGGCTTCACCGTCTTCCGTGAACCCACCACCATCGACTTCACCGACGCCGACTTCTTCGCCCTGGTCGGGCCGACCGGTTCGGGCAAGTCGACGGTGCTCGACGCGATCTGCTTCGTCCTCTACGGCACCGTGCCCCGCTGGGGCGGCACCCGGGGCATCGCCAACGCGCTCGCCCCGTCCGCCGTGGAGGCCCGGGTCCGACTGGTCTTCGACTCCGCCGGTGCCCGCTACGTGGCGACCCGGGTGGTCCGGCGGGACAGCCGGGGCAACGTGAAGACCGGCAACGCCGGGCTGCAACTGATGCCCGACGGCTTCGACGTGACCAAACTCGACACCGGGATGAGCCCGGAGGATCTCGGCGAGGTGATCGCCGGCACCCCGGCCGAGATGGAGGCGGCGGTGCTGACCGCGGTCGGCCTGCCGTACGAGCAGTTCACCAGTTGTGTGGTGCTGCCGCAGGGGCAGTTCGCCGACTTCCTGCACGCCAAACCGGCCGCCCGGCAGGAGATCCTGGTCAACCTGCTCGGCCTCGGCGTCTACCAGAAGGTCCAGCAGGCGGCGACGGCCCGCGCGGTGGCGGCGGAGGCGCGACTCGCCGCCGTCGACCAGGTGCTGCACGGGCTCACCGACGCCGACGAGCAGACCCTCGCCGCCGCCACCGCACACCTCGACGCGATGCGCCGGCTCGACGCGGACGTCCGGGCCGCCGTACCCGAACTGCACCGGGCCCGCGCGGCGGCGGACGCCGCGGCCGGCCGACTCACCGCCCTCGACGACGAACTCGCCGAACTCGACCGGATCCACCCGCCGGCCGACGTCGCCGCCGTCACCCGTGCGGTGGTCGACGCACGCGCCGCCGCGGCCGAGACCGCGTCGGCGGTCACGCTCGCCGAGGAGGCCGAGGAGAAGGTACGCGGCGAGCTCGCCGCCACCGGGGACGCCACCACGCTGCGGCTGCTGCTCCAGGCACACACCGAACGGGACCGGGTGGCCGCCGAGGCGGAGTCGCTCGGCGGCGGGCTGGCCACCGCCGAGGCCGAACACGCGCAGGCGGTAGCCGCACTCGACCAGGTACGGGCCGCCGCCGCACGGGCCGACACCGAACTGGAGGCGGCCCGCCGGGCGTACCAGGAGGCGCAGACCGCCGACCGGGCCGCCGCGCTGCGCGGTCACCTCAGCGCGGGGGCACCGTGCCCGGTCTGCGAGCAGGAGGTGCACGTGGTGCCGGCGCTGCCGGCCGGTTCGGCGGTGACCGCCGCCGAGGCCGCCGGCCACGCCGCCCGGACCGCCGCCGACGCCGCCGCGAAGCTTCTCACCGAACGGGACCGGGCGGCCCGCGCGCTGGAGCGTGACCTGGACCGGGCGCGGGCCCGCCACGACCAGCTCGCCGCCGCCCTGGCCGAACTCGACGGCCGGCTCGCCGACTCGCCCGGCCCGGCCGCCCTGCGCCGCGAACTCGCCACCCTGGACCGGTTGCGGGGGCAGCTCGACCAGGCCGGCACGGCGGTGCGGACCGCCCGCGAGGCGTCCCGGCGGGCCCGGGTCGGGGTCGAGACGGCCGAGGAACGCGTCCGGCTCGCCGGTCGGGACTTCGACACGGCCAGGGACCGGATCGCCCGGCTCGGCCCACCCGCCGCCGACCGCGACGACCTCGCCGCCGCCTGGGCCCACCTGCGGGAGTGGGCCTCCCGGGAGGCGGAGCGTCGCCGGGCCGACCGGGTCGACGCCGCGGCCTCGGTCACGCAGGCGCGGGCCGCCACCGAGACCGTCGCCGCCGGCATCGACGCGCTCTTCGCCGACGCCGGGGTGCACCGCATCACCGGCGGTGCGGCGGGCGGATCCGCGTCCGACCCGGTCGCCGCCGCGGCGGTCGCGGTGGTGGCGGCCGAAGCGGAGGTACGGCGCCTCACCGAGCGGCGCGAGCAGGCCGAGGCGCTCACCGCGAAGCGGGTCGAGCACGAGAACGCCGCCCGGACCGCCCGCTCCCTCGCCGGGCACCTGCGGGCCAACAACTTCGAACGTTGGCTGCTCGCCGAGGCACTCGACCTGCTGGTCGACGGGGCCTCCCGGATCCTGCGGGAACTCACCGGCGGGCAGTACGAACTCAGCCACGACAAGGGCGAGTTCTCCGTCATCGACCAGCACGACGCCGGGCTGCGCCGGGGCGTACGCACGCTTTCCGGCGGGGAGACCTTCCAGGCGTCCCTGGCCCTGGCGCTCGCCCTCTCCGAGCAGCTCGCCGGCCTCTCCACCACCACCGCCAGCCTGGAGTCGATCCTGCTCGACGAGGGATTCGGCACCCTGGACGTGGCCACACTGGACACCGTGGCGGCGACCCTGGAGACACTCGCCGCCCGAGGGGACAGGATGGTCGGCGTGGTGACCCACGTACCGGCCCTGGCGGAACGGGTGCCGGTCCGGTACGAGATCCGCAAGGACGCGCGTACGGCCAGGGTGGAGCGGGTCGGATGACCAGTCCCGACGCGCCCCCGCCCCGGCTCTTCGTCGACGGCTGGGACCCCTCGTACGGCGCCTCGTTCGAGGCGGCCGGCGGGCCGGCGACACCGAGCAGCGCCCAGGTCGACCCGAGCGTCGAGATGCCGGCCGACCAGTGGCGCGCGGTCGCCCCGCCGGACGGGCTGCGCCCACCGGACGTGGTGCTGCTCGTCGACGGGGTACGCCGGATCGACGCCAGCGTCTGGACCCGGGAACACGACGGTGCCTCCTACCCCGGCATCGCCGCCTCGTACGCCGCCGGGGTGGTCCGCTGCGACCTGCGGCGTGGGGCGGCCGAACTGGCCGGTGCCCGGGTCGCCCGGGGACTCTTCACCGCCAGCCCGTCCGCCGGGGACGTGGTCGCCGGGCAGGTCCGCTACTCGCTGCACCGGGTCAGCGGCACCGGCGAGCTGAGCAAGCTGCCGGCCGCCGTGCAGGGTCCGCTGACCGCGCTGGAGGTCGAGGTCTCCGGCGCCGCCCGCAGCGACGACGACCTGCTGGTGGTCGACGGTCCGTTGCGTAACCGGCGCCAGTTGCCGCGTGCGATCGGCTACATCAAGACCCAGCACAGCCAGTATCTCGACGCCCGGCTCACCGCCGTGGTCACCGGGCTGGCGCCCGGCGAACGGTCACCGGTGTTCAAGCTCGGCACCGCCTGGGGCGGCTACTCCTGGTATCTGCGTCTGCCGGGCACCGCCGGTGCCCCGTGGGCCGGTGTGGTCCGGGTCGAGTGCTCCGCCGAACTGGATCCGTCGGAGGCGGTCGGGCTCGCCGACCGGTCCCTGGTGACCCTGCCCCGGTTCGCCTCGTCCCCGTACAAGGACCCGCGTGCGCCGCAGAACCTGATCCCGATCGCCGGCCTGGAACGTCGGCTGCGGGCCCTGCTCGGCGACGCCCGGCTGCTGCACCGGACGCTGACCGTGGCCGCCGGGCGGGCGTCCCGCTGACCGGTGATCCTGACCATGGTCGACGGCCCGCTACCGGTTGACCGGCGATACTGGTCGCCATGGCACGTAAACGAGGTCCGGACCGACTTGCCGTACGGGTCGACACCGGCCTCGCCGAACTGGTGCCCGATCCCGACCGGCCGCGCGCGTTCACGCTCCACCTGGACGGCGCACCGCAGTCGCACGTCGACCTGGACGACCCGACCCACCTCGAATTCGAGTACGTCCGTCGGATGGCCGCCGCGATCGACCTGATCGCCCCGGCCGGGCAGCCGCTGCGGGTGCTGCACCTCGGCGGCGGCGCGCTGACCCTGCCCCGGTACGTCGCCCAGACCCGCCCCGGCTCCACCCAGCGGGTGGTCGAGGTCGACGCCGCCCTGGTCGAACTGGTCCGGCGGGAACTGCCCTGGCCCCCGCAGGCCCGGCTGAAGGTACGGGTGGCGGACGCCCGGCAGGCCCTGGAGTCCTCCCCGGACGACTCCTACGACGTGGTCATCGCGGATGTCTTCGCCGGTGCCCGAACTCCCGCCCGGCTGACCTCGGTGGAGTTCGCCGGCGAGGTGGCCCGGGTGCTCCGGCCGGCCGGCACCTACCTGGTCAACGTCGCCGACGGTGGCGACCTGCGGCACGTACGCGCGCAGGTCGCCACCGTCGGCTCGGTGCTGCCGATGGTCTGCCTGGTCACCGATGCGGCGGTGTTGCGCGGCCGGCGGTTCGGCAACCTGGTGCTGGTCGCCGGCCGGGTGGCCCCACCGGTGGCCGAACTGACCCGTCGCGCGGCCGGTGACTGGTTCCCCGGCCGTGTCCTCGCCGATGACGAACTCGATCGTTTCGCCGGCGGGGCCAAGGTGGTGGTGGACGCCACCGCCACGGCCTCCGCCCCGCCCCCGGCCGGCGCCTTCGGCGTCGCCGGGTGACCTGTACCGGCTGAGTGGGCGCAACCGCCGCACCCGGGCCGGAGCCGGAAGAAAAATTGTTTGATCCGTTGCCGGACGGAATCCGTACCCCTCGGTGCCTGATGACGGGAAGCGGAGGGGTGAATGCGTACGGTGACCGAAGAGCGGCCTGCCGATCTGGTCCGGGCGGACTGGGTGCGCGTACCCCGACCGCGAAGAGAAATTGATGCCGGGGGCGGTATCGACGTCCGAAACGCGGCCGGCAATGATGGGCGCGTGACGCCACGATCGGCTACCGGCCGCCACCAATCCGGATCAGCCGAGGCCAACCGTTCGGACGATTTGGTTCGGCTTCTGTACGAGCAGCATGCGGGCCCTCTGCTGATGTTCGTGCTCCGCCTCACCGGCGGGGACCGGCAACGGGCCGAGGACGTCGTACAGGAGACGCTGCTGCGTGCCTGGCGCAACGCGCACCGGCTCGGTGCCCAGGGACAGACGTCCCTGCGGCCCTGGTTGGTCACCGTCGCCCGACGAATCGTCATCGACGAACACCGAAGCGGTCAGGCCCGGCCAGCGGAAACGTACGACCGTGATCTGGAAACATTCTCCGAAGCTGACGAAACCGAACGGGTGCTCCGCCTGATGACGGTTACCGACGCACTCCGCACGCTGAGCGACTCGCACCGGGAAATCCTGGTCGCGACCTATTTCCGGGGCCGTACGGTGCCGGAAGCCGCCGAGGAGTTGGGGCTGCCACTGGGCACCGCCAAGTCCCGGGTCTACTACGCGCTACGCGCCCTGCGGACCGCGCTGCAACAGCGGGGGGTGACCGAATGAGCCGGTCCGATCACTTCGACGTCGCCTCGTACGCCCTCGGTGTGCTCGACGAGGAGGACACCCTACGGTTCGAGGAGCACCTGGCCGACTGCTGGGCCTGCGCCGGCGAACTGGAATCGATGCTGCCGGTGGTCGACCTGCTCGCCGAGGTCGACGGCGACGACCTCGCGGTGATGGAGCGGTCCACCGCCAACGACCAGCTCGTCACCCGGGCGTTGAACGTCGTCAGCCTCGACCGGCGCCGGGCCCGCAAGCAGCGGGTCCTCAGCCTCGCCGCGGGCGTGGTCGTGGTGGCACTGCTGAGCGGCCTGGCCCTGGTCGCCGGGGCGAGCTGGGTCGGCGGCACGAACAACGCCACCAACAACAACGCACTGCCGGTCCCGTCGACCTCGCCGTTCACCGGTGGTGGGTTCGGCGGCCCCGAGATGGCCGACGCGGAGAAGCTGACCGTGACCGACAAGGACACCGGGGTGAAGGCGGATCTGCTGCTGGACGCCCGGCCGTTCGGCACCCAGGTGTCGTTCGCGCTGAGCAACCTCACCGGTCCGCGTACCTGCCGGCTGGTGGTGCTGCGCAAGAACGGCGACCCCGAGGTGCTGTCGAGCTGGACCGTGCCACCGGAGGGTTACGGCACCCCGGCCCACCCGGAGCCGTTGCTGTTGCAGAGCACCACGTCGGCGCAGCGGACCGACATCGACCGGATGCAGGTGCAGGCGGTCGACGCGAAGGGAACGCCGACCGCGCTGGTGACCGTTCCCCTGTAGCCGTCCGACCCCCGGGGCCTCAGGCTCCGGGGGACTGCCCGACCCGGTCGGCGAGCCGTCGGAACACCGCCTGGGTGGGCGAACCCGGCTCCGGCACGTAGACGATGATCCGCTGGTCGGCGTCGGGTACGTGCAGCATCTGGCACTCGAACTCCAGCGGCCCGAACTCGGGGTGCGGCACCCGCTTCACGATCCTTCGGCGGACCTCCACCTCGTGGTCGGCCCAGAACCGAGCGAACCGGGGCGAGGTGCCGAGCAGCTCGGTGACCAGTTCCTCGATGCTCCGGTCCCCCGGGTAGCGCCCGTACGCGGCACGTAGGTCCGCGATCGAACCGCGTACGAACCGCAGCGTGTCGGGGTCGTCCCAGTGCCGGTCCGAGTCGTGCCCACGGAACATCCAGCGGATCATGTTCCGGTCAGCGGTCGGCACCGTGTCGAGGTCGCCGACGAAGTGGACCGCCAACCGGTTCCAGGCGAGCACGTCGTACTTGGCGTCGACGACGTACGCCGGTGTCTCGGTCATCGCGTCGATCAGGTGCCGTACGCCGGGGGCCACCTCCCGGCTCGGACCCGTCGTCGCGGGCGCGCTCTCGCCTGCGATCTGGAACAGGTAGGCGCGTTCGTCCCGGTTCAGCATCAGCGCCCGGGCCAGCGCCATCAGCACCTGCCGGGACGGGTGCGGGCCCCGACGCTGCTCCAACCGGATGTAGTAGTCGATCGACATGCCGGCGAGCTGGGCCACCTCCTGGCGGCGCAGCCCCGGCGTCCGGCGTCGGATGCCGTCGGGCAGCCCGACGTCGCGCGGGCGCAGCCGCGCCCGTCGGCTCCGCAGGAACGCCGCCAGTTCGTCGCGCCGCGGTCCGGCCCCCGCATCCACCCCACCCATCAGCCAAGGGTGCCCCAACCGGCGGCGGGGTGGGTGGTACCGGCGGTACCAGCCTCGGCCGGTCTCTCCCGCCCGGCCGCGCCGGTCGACAGGCTCGCTCCCATGACCACGAAGATGACCGCCCTGATCACCGGGGCGAACAAGGGAATCGGATTCGCCACCGCCCGGCAGCTCGGCGGACGCGGCTTCACCGTGCTGGTCGGGGCCCGTGATCCGGAACGGGGCCGGGAGGCCGAGCGGGCGCTGCGCGACGGCGGCGCCGACGCGCACACCGTGGCGCTGGACGTCACCGACGAGGAGTCGGTGGCCGGCGCCGCGACGTGGATCGAGGACCGGTACGGCCACCTGGACGTACTGGTGAACAACGCGGGGATCGTCCGGGCCGACGGGAGCGCGCTGCCGAGTGAGACGACGCTGGCGACCCTGCGGACGGTGTACGAGACGAACGTCTTCGGCGTCGTCGCGGTCACCAACGCGGTGCTGCCCCTGCTGCTGGCCGCGCCGGGCGCCCGGATCGTGAACGTCTCCAGCGAGGTCGGCTCGATCGGGGTCATGACCGACCCGACGAACCCGCTGTTCCCGCTCACCTCGGTGCCGTACCCGTCGTCGAAGACGGCGCTCAACATGGTCACCGCCATGTACGCGAAGGAGCTGCGGGACACGGTGGTCAAGGTGAACGCGGCGAACCCCGGTTACTGCGCGACCGACCTGAACCACCACAGCGGGTTCCGTACCTCGGAGCAGGGGGCCGAGGTGAGCGTGCACCTGGCCACCCTGCCCGGGGACGGGCCGAGTGGACTGCTGTGGGGTTACCTGACGGACGGCTCGTACGGCGTGCTGCCCTGGTAGCTGTCAGACCCGACCGGCGGGTGCCCTGCGCTGCCGGGGCACCTGCCGGTTGAAGCACGGGTGCAACGCCACGACCAGCGCGTCCTTCGTACCCCCGGGGTTCTCGGTCTCCTGCCAGCGGACCGTGCAGCGGCCGAGCCACTCGGCGATGTCGGCGGCCGGCGCCGCACTGCCCGGGGTGTCGAGAATCTGGCCGACCTGGTCGTGCAGTGGCGACGAGCCGCGGCTGCCGGTGAGGTGCTGGCGGAGCCGGCGCCGCAGGTTGCCGGTCCAGCCGACGTAGACGACCGCGCCACCGTCGACGACCACGTGCACGCCGGGCGAGCTGGGAGCGTCGGCGACGGCTTCGATGGTGTACGGCTGGGCGGCGGTGAAACCGGCCAGCAGATCGTCACGGGTGAGGTTGAGCATGCTGGGACGCTACCGATCCGGGCCCTCCCTCGTCACCCCCGCACCGGCGTGGTGGTCCGCGCCCCGCCGCGCGCCGCGGTACGGGAAATCGCGCGCGACAGTTCAACCCACCTGCTGTGAAATTGTCCACGGTGAATCACTCATCCGCTCGGCGCGACTCCCCGTACTTCCGGGTGACCAGCCAAGCTGAGGAGGACACGTGGCACTGATGAAGCGAACCGTCACCGTTGCGAGCACGCTGGCTGCAATGACCGCGATCGCCGCCCTGACGGCTTGCGCTCCGGCCGGGTACGACGGAACCCAGGCCGCCGACCCGGAGCCGGTGGCGAATGCCGAGGTGGCGGCTGCGGCTTCGCCCACTCCCGAAGCCTCCGCGTCTCCGGCCAAGCCCCCGGCGAACGTCCCTCTCACCACGCAGTTGATCGCCAAGAAGGTCGCCAAAATGGGCTCGGTGGTAACCGACCAGAAGGGCTGGATCCTCTACCGGTTCGACAAGGACTCGGCGAATCCGCCGACCACGAACTGTAATGGTGACTGCGCCCGGGTCTGGCCGCCGGCGGTGACCGACGGCAACACCGAACTGACCGGTGTCGAGGAGGAAAAGGTCGGCGAGGTGACCCGGGAGGACGGCACCCGTCAGCTCACCCTCGGCGGCTGGCCGCTCTACCGCTACGTCGGCGACCTGAAGCCGGGCCAGTGGAAGGGCCAGGGCGTCGGTGGTACCTGGTTCGTCGTCGCCCCCGACGGCAAGAAGAACCTGAGCTGCCTGCCCGAGGGCACCCCGAAGGCGGTTCCCCCGCCGCCGGTCGAGGGCGAGGGCGGTGCCGCCGAGAGCACCGGCGGCGACGCGTACTCGTACTGACCGGTGGCCCCCGACGCGTCGGCCGGCCGTTGCCGTACGGGCGCGGCCGGCCGGCGCCCGGGGGACGTTCCCGGTCAGCTCGCCTCGGCGAGCCGCCGGGCGGCCGACGCGGGAACCGGCACCTCGGCGGCGGCCGGTACGGCGGCGGTCGCGGTGACCGGTGCGGTGGCGCGGGTCGGCACGGTGACCGTGGTGGTGGCGAGCATGGATCGGGTGATGGAGGTGAAGGCGTGCGGCGCGTTGACCGCGACCAGACCGACGAGTCGGCCGTCATCGTGGTAGCCGACCAGCACACCGGCCCGGGCCACGTCCCGACGACCGGGTCGCAACTCGGTGACCATCACCTCGGCGTGCTCGGGAAGCTCGCCGCAGACCTGGATGCGCAGCCCGTACTGGTCGGACCAGAACCTCGGCACCACGGTCACCGGCGGCACCTCGCGATCACCGGCGAGCAGGGTGTGCGCGGCGGCTCGCCCCTGCTGGAGTGCCGCGATCCACTGCCCGTACCGGCGCGGCCGGGCGGAGTAACGGAGGTTCGGCCAGCGGGCGACGGTGCCGGCGGCGACCACGCCCTCGACGCCGAGCACCCGCAGGCTCTCGTCGCAGCGCACCCCGTCGCTGACGTCGATCCCGGTACCGTCGAGCCAGTCGACGTCGGGTCGCTCCCCGGTGGTGGTCACGACCAGGTCGGCGAGGAGTTCGTCGCCGTCGTCGAGCTCCACCAGCCAGCCTCGGCGACGCCGGTTCAGGCCGGTGACCCGACGGCCGAGCCGCAACTGCACCCCGTCGCGGGCCACCTCCTTGGTGACCAGGCGGCCGACCGTCTCACCGACGGCACGGCCGAGGACGTACGGCGACGAGTCGACCAGTACGCAGTCGCGGGCCAGGGTGCGGACGGCGGACGCGACCTCGCAGCCGGTGAGCCCGGCCCCGATCACCACCACCCGCTGGGCGTCGCGCAGGGCACCGCGCAGCGCCCAGGCGTCGGTGAGCGTGCGCAGGGTGTGCAGCCCCGGCTCGCCCTCCGGCCAGTCGCGCGGCAACGCGGCTCGGGCACCGGTGGCGATCACCAGTCCGTCGTATCCGAAGCGCTCACCGGTGTCGGTGGTGACGATCCGGGCGTCCGGGTCGAGGTGCACCGCCCGACGGCCGAGGTGCCAGTCGATCTCGGCGCCGTCGAGCACCGGCATCCGTACGTCGCTGGGGCGCCGGTCTCCGGTGAGCAGTCCCTTCGAGCAGGCCGGTCGGTCGTACGGGGCGCCCGGTTCGTCGCCGAGCACCCGTACCTCGCCACGGAAACCGGCGCGGCGCAGTTCCTCGGCGGCGGCCACTCCGGCCCGACCCGCGCCGACCACCACCACCCGGTCGTACGCCGAGCGTGGCGCACGTCGCCGCCTCACGACCCACCGTCGCGTCGGTGCACCCCCGTGCCGCTGGCCGAGGGCACGGACCCGGGGCCGGGACGGGGCCGGGGACGGCGTCCGGCGCGGGTGGGCCGGTCGATCCCGGTGTCTGCGTCCACATCGGGATCCCGCTCGACCGGCAGCGGGGTGAGCACGGTGGTCGGCACCCGGTTGAGGGTAATCGCCCGCGCCGGGCAGACCTCGACGGCACGGAGCACCGCGTTGGTCTGGTCGCCCGACACCATGGCCTTGTACGCCAGCCGTCCGTCACCGCGCAGAGTGAAGACGTCCGGTGCCTCGTGTTCGCAGAAGCCGAACCGGGCGCACCGGTTCGCGTCCACGTCGACGGCGATCTCCTGCCCGTGTCGGCGGGAGGTGAACCGGTCGCCGAGGTCACGGCGGAGGTCACTGATCCACGGAGTGGTCGTGATCCACACCGCCACGGTGGAGAGCCAGGCCACCAGCACGCTGCCCCAGACGACGGGCGGCCCGACATCCGATCCGGAGATCAGCACGTGTGCGACGAGCAGCATGAACGCGACGTACGTCAACGCGTGCAGCGCCCGCCACCGGGTGTATCCCAGCCGCCTCTGGACCAGTACGGAGAGCGTGGTGGCCACCATCAGTTCCAGCGCCACCGTGCCGACGCCGATGCCGATCGGGTCGGTCGGGTTGAGGAAGGGGACGAACTGGTCGACCAGCCGGACCGGGCCACCGGGGGACGCGAGCTGGGCAAAGCCGTGCACGAGCCCGAGGCAGAGCCCGAGCAGGGCGATCGTGGAGTGCGTGGCATGAGCGGTCGAGTGTCGTATCCGGGTGAGCGCCCAGCCGTTGCGCAGGACCAGGCCGGACAGCACCGCGAGCCAGAGCAGGAAGAATGAAATAAATCCCACGGTCGCGGCGATGAGATGCACGCTTTCCTGCGCACTACGCACGCCTGCGGTCCTCCTATTCCGGGTGGCACCGGTCGAGAGTTACAGAGGGAAACCAACCCAACGCCTGGTGTCTATATGAATCTGGGCTACCAGCCAGTATGGTAGCCCGGGCGCAAAAGTCAAGGCGACCCTGACCATCCTTGTGGCCTGGGCATTGAACCGCACCCACCAGTCGAACGGCCGATGCTTGCGGTTGACCTTCGCCAACATAAGTTCCTGTTAAGTAAGACCTAAGAGTTCCCTATCTTGTTGACCCCGGATTGACGGTTGGACAATGCGATCCGTACGGTTTCCGGGCAGTCGAAGATTTGTTGATTGTCAGGGGGAGGTGAGCCCATGTCGACCGCACCGCCACGTTCCCGGAGCGGATCGAACTGGCCGTTTGCGCTGATCACCGGAATTGCGGGTGCGCTGCTCGGCGGCGTGCTCGGCGCCCCGGTGGCGGCCTCGGCCGCCGTGCTCGGCGGCCAGTCGACGCAGGCCCAGCCGGTACGGGCGCCCCAGCCGATGCCGGCACACGCGGTGCCACCGGCACTGGTGTACGGACCGGTGGCCGCGCACCCGTCGGGCGGCCCGGTCAGCGGCGAGGTGCCGAATCCGCTCGCGGAGATGCCCGCCAAGGCGTCCGCCGCCGGGCCGGTCGGGCCAGCCGACCGGGACCTGCTGGTCAAGGTCAAGCTGGCCGGGCTCTGGGAGATGCCGGCCAGCGACATGGCGGTCGCCAAGGGCGCGTCCACCAGGGTCCGTGAGGTCGGCGGCAAGATCGGCCCGCAGCACATGACCCTGGACGACCTGGTGAACAAGGCGGCGGCCAAGCTCGGCGTGGCCCTGCCCACCGAACCGACCCCCGAACAGAAGGGTTGGCTGGCGGAGATGCAGCGCGCCACCGGCCCCCAGTTCGACCTGGTCTTCGTGGAGCGGCTGCGGGCGGCCCACGGCAAGATCTTCCCGGCGATCGGCGCCGTACGCGCCGGCACCCGGAACGAGGTCGTCCGCGAACTCGCCGCACAGGCCAACGCGTTCGTCCTCACCCACATCACGCTGTTGGAGAGCACCGGCCTGGTCGACTACGAACGGCTTCCGCTGCCCCCCGCCCCCGCCCCGGCCGCCGCGGCAGCGGCCGTCGTGGGCGGCACCGGCTCGCTCCTCAGTGGAGTCGACACCCGCGCCGCCACCGGTGGCGTCAACCCGACCGTCGTCTGGCTCGTGCTGCTGGCCGCGCTGATCGCCGGTGCCTACAGCATGGTCCGCCTGATCCGCCCCCGCTGATCAACCCTCGAAGGAAGAGGTGCTCCACGTGAACGACACCCCCGCCCGCAGCTCTCGGCAGCGCCGGTCGAACCGACCGCCCCGCCGTACCCGGCTGATCGCCGTACTCTCCACGTTGGTCGTCTTCGGCGGAATCGTCGCGGTCACCCAGGTCTCCTCCGCGGGCACGCTCGGCTGGCGCCCCCGTAACAACTTCTGCCCGCCGGCGACCACCCCCGCCCGGCCCACGACACCCCCCGGGGCGAGCGCCTCTCCCGGGGCGAGCGCACCGGCGGCCACCCTCAACCCCGGCAGCCCGGCCCCCACCGGCGGCGTGCCGAACCCCTCCAACACCGCGGCGGCCTACCACGACCACGGCTCGATCCAGCACCCCGGCGACGGGCAGGAGCCGCTGATCGCCGGCTCGCAGAACCGTCAGCAGGACCGCAACCGGGGTCGCAACTGCACCCCCCGCCCCGGTACGTCGAGCAGCGCTCCCCCGGTCGGCAACCCGGCCAACCCGGGCGCCCCGCTGGAGATCCTCGGCAACAGTTGCGAGCAGAGCCGGAAGCAGCCGCACGACGGTTTCCAGAACGGCGACCGCTGCGTCAGCACCGAGTTCGGTGAGGTCGGCACCGCCGAGGACAACCCGTCGCTGCTGATCACCCAGGCGCCGCGCCGAGTCCGGATCAACCAGTCGTTCACGATCCGGGTCAGCACCCGCAACCTGGTCCGGGACCGGTTCCTCGCGGCCGGTCAGGGCGGCTACTACAAGGAGAGCTCGTTCCTGACCGAGGACGGCCTGGTCCGTGGCCACTTCCACACCGCCTGTCGGATGCTGACCAGCGACCGGAGCGCACCGGACCCGGCGCCGGTGCCGGCGTTCTTCGTGGCGACCGAGGACGGCAAGGGTGGCGCCCAGGCCGACGAGGTCACGGTGACCGTGCCCGGTCTGCCTGCCGCCGGTGAGGCGCAGTGCGCCTCCTGGGCCGGCGACGGTTCACACCGGGTGCCGATGATGCAGCGGGCGAACCAGATCCCCGCCTTCGACGTGATCCGGTTGACCGTCACCCGGTAGCCGACCATCGACGGACGGGAACGACTTCCCGGAGCAGGTGGGCACACCGTCAGTCACCCCTCCACGACCGGTGTGTCATCAGGTCCCCCACCCATCCCACGGCTGACCCGCGACCGAGCGGACGGACAAGGAAGGACGGCGCACCACTGCCAGGTCAGCCGACCTGCTCCGGGCAAGACCGGCACCGGGACGCGCACGGGCGTCCCGGTGCCTTCCCGTTTCCGATGTTCGCCCAGGTTTCGGTGTTCGCCCAGGTTTCGGTGTTCGCCCAGGTCAGCCCGGGATCGCCCGGGCCCTTCGCGGACGACGGAGCGTGGCAGAGTGAACGGGTGACCGAAACGGCAGCAGCGGCGACGCGGACCCTCCGCCCGCCCGACGGCTACCATCTGGCCGCCTCCGTCGGACTGCTCGCCATGGGTAACCACGACCCGTGTGCCCGTTTTGTCGACGGCGCGTTCTGGTGGGCCACCCGTACGCCGGACGGGCCGGCGACGCTCGCGCTGCGGCGTACCGGCGGGGAGTTGCTGGCGACCGGTTACGGCCCCGGTGCCCCGTGGGTGCTCGACCGGGCCGACGCGATCGCCGGACTCCGTGACGACCTGACGGGGTTCGCGGCGCTGGCCGCCACCCACCCGGTGGTGGCCGAGCTGGCCCACGCCCACCGGGGACTGCGGATCCCCCGTACCGGGCAGGTCTTTCCCCGACTGCTTCGGACGATCATGGAACAGAAGGTCACCGGCACGGAGGCGTTCCGGGGCTACGCGGCCACCGTCCGGCACTTCGGCACCCCTGCCCCGGGGCCGGTGTCCGCGCTCTGGACCCCGCCGGAACCGGCCGCGCTGGCGTCCGCCCCGTACTGGGTGTTCCATCCGTTCGGGGTCGAGCAGCGCCGGGCCGAGACGCTACGTCGGGCCGCGGCGGTCGCCGACCGGCTGGAGCGGTGCGCCGACTCGGACGAGGCGACCCGGAGGTTGACCGCGATCGTCGGGATCGGGCCGTGGACCGCCGCCGAGGTGGTCCGGACCGGCTACGGCGACGCCGACGCGGTGAGCGTGGGCGACTACCACATTCCGAACATGGTGAGCTGGGCGCTGGCTGGGCAGGCGCGCGGGGACGACGCCCGGATGCTCGAACTGCTGGAGCCGTTCCGCGGGCACCGGGGACGGGTCTGCCTCCTGCTGGCCGCCGCCGGCGTCCACGCTCCCCGTTTCGGCCCGCGCATGCCGCTGCGCTCCTTCGCCCGCTTCTAGACGAGTAAGTCCTATCTCTGGTCAGTGGTCGTAGGCGATCAGGGACCTGGTCACGGGTTGGCCGGTGGTCCGGTTGTGCCAGATGGCGGCGGTCATCGCGAGGAGTCGCTGCGCGACCCTGGCGGCTACGCCTTCGATGCTCCGGCCGCCGTGTAGTTCGAGGTCGAGTTGGCCTTTCAACGTGTCGTTCACCGACTCGATGAGCTGGCGGATCGGTTTGAGTAGGTGCTCGCCGGGGCGTGGGGTGCGGTTGCGGTACGACGGTCGCAGCAACCGGACCCCACGTTCGGTCAGCCACCGGTCCAACTCGGCGGAGACGTATCCCTTGTCGGCCACGATCAGCAGGCCTGGGCGGTCGGTGACGAGGTCTGGGTCGTGTTCGAGGATCGCGGTCAGGACCTGCCGCTCGTCGACCTTCGGGGTCGCGAGCGCCCAGGCGACAGGCAGACCGGACGGGGTGCAGACCAGGTGCAGGCGCAGGCCCCAGAAGAACCTCGAGTGCGAGGCGCAGTAGCCGTACCCTGCCCATCCTGCCAGGTCAGACCGTTTCACGGTCGGCCTGGA